>DATACF010000487.1:0-6739 GCA_036259235.1 Longimicrobium sp.
CCGCGGGCTTCCCTGCCCGCGGGGCGCCGGCGTCTATCGGCCGTCCGGCGGGCCGAGCGCCTCCGCCACCGCCGCCAGGTCGGGCGGGAGGGGCGACTCGAACGACATCCGCTCGCCCGAAACCGGGTGGGCGAAGGCGAGGGAGGAGGCGTGGAGCGCCTGCCGCCGGAGGCCGCCGAGGGAGCGCCCGCCGTACTGCCGGTCGCCGATGACGGGGTGGCCGAGGTGCGCCATGTGGACGCGGATCTGGTGCGTCCGCCCGGTCTCCAGCTCCAGGCGGAGGAGGGTGGCGCCGGCGAGGCGGCGCTCCACGCGGAAGCGGGTGCGCGCCGGCTCGCCGCCGGCGCCGGGGCGGACGGCGCGGAGGTTGGGGTTCCGCTTGTCGCGCCCGATCGGCGCGTCGACCACCCCTTCGTCGTCCGCCACCACCCCGTGGACCAGCGCCCGATACTCGCGCGTGACCTCCCGCTCGCGGAGCTGGCGGTCGAGGTGCTGGTGCGCGAAGGCCGACTTGGCGAAGAGGACGAGCCCCGAGGTGTCGCGGTCGATCCGGTGCACGGGGCGCACCTTGGCGTGCACCCCCGTCTCCCGGAAGTGGTGCGCCACCCCGTGCGCCAGCGTGGCGTCCTGCTCGGGGCTCGTCGGGTGGACGAGGAGGAAGGGCGGCTTGTCGATCACCAGCACCTCCGCGTCCTCGTGGACGACGGCGAGCTCCATCGCCACCGGCTCCAGCCCCGGCTCCTCCTCGTGCCCCAGGCGCACGGAGACCACGTCGCCCGCCTTCACCTTCGCCCCCAGGAAGGCGGGGCGGCGGTTGAGCTGGATGGCCCGGCCGCGGGTGAGCTTCTGGATCATCCGCCGCGAGATCCCCAGCGCACCGATGACGACCTCCTGCACCGTCCGCCCCGCCTCCTCCTCCGTCGCCGTGTGCTTCACCCACCGCTGCCCATCGCTCACGCGCCGCTCCTCGTCCCCTTCGTGAGACCGCCGCCGGTATCCTTCCGACAACCTCCGCTCCCGCCGCCCCGCCTGCAAGCGCCCCGCCGCCCGCGAGCCTTCGAAAGCCTCGACGAACCCGCGACGAAAGCGGGCCGCCGTCCCGCACTTTCGCACTTCCGCACTCACGCACTTCAGCACTTCCCCGACTTGCCAGAGCCCTTCGCGCCCCGCTATCATCCGGGTCTATGCCGAAACTTTATCGCCCCGCCGAGCAGAAGGTCCGCGTCACGTCGGAGATCGGTCCCCTCCGGACGGTGATCTGCCACACGCCCGGGAACGAGCTCCTGGCGGTGACCCCGTCGAACCGCGAGCAGTTCCTCTACGACGACATCATCGACGTCGAGCAGGCCCGCCGCGAGCACCACCGCTTCAAGGCCATCCTCTCGCGCTTCGCCGACGTCCTGGAGGTCCGCGACCTCCTCTCCGACATCGTCGACGAGCCCGAGGTCCGCGAGTTCCTCATCTCGCGGGTGATGGAGGTGGCCTCCGTCGAGCCGCTGGGGGGCGCCCTCCCCGAGATCCCCGGCGACGAGCTGATCCGCCGCTTCGTCGAGGGGATCGAGGCGCCGCGCGGGCCCCTCTCGCAGCTCCTCCACAAGGTCTCCTACGAGCTCCCCCCGCTCCCGAACCTCTTCTTCACCCGCGACGCCGCCATGGTGGTCAACGAGGGCGTCATCATCGGGGCCATGCGCTACGCGGTGCGGTGGACCGAGGAGCTGCTGATGAAGGCGCTCTTCCGCTACCATCCGCTGCTGAAGAACGAGGGGTTCATCTACGACGGCACCGAGGAGCACCGGAGCGACTACACCATCGAGGGGGGCGACGTCCTCGTCCTCCGCCCCGACCTGGCGGCGGTGGGGCTCTCGGAGCGGAGCAGCCCGGCGGCCATCGAGGGGCTCGTCGAGGGGCTGCGCGAGAAGGCGGGGATCGAGCACGTCCTGGTGGTCGTCCTCCCCACGGAGAGCCCGGCGATCCACCTCGACATGATCTTCACGCTGGTCGACCGGACGCACGCCGTCGTCTACCCGCCGTACTTCTACGGCCCCTCGCGCCTCCCGGTCCTCTCGTACCGGCCCGGCGACAAGGGGGTGCGGACGTACGAGGACCTCTTCACGGCGCTCGCCGACGTGGGGATGAAGCTGGAGCCGATCCGCTGCGGCGGCGACCATCCCACGCGCCAGGAGCGCGAGCAGTGGTCGAGCGGGTGCAACTTCGTGGCGGTCCGCCCCGGGGTGGTCCTGGGGTACACCCGCAACGAGGCCACCATGCGCGAGATGGAGCGCGAGGCGGGGTTCAAGGTGCTCGACGCCATCGACTTCCTCACCGGCGAGACGGAGCTGGAGGAGGACGAGCGGGCGGTGATCGCCTTCGACGGCGCCGAGCTGGTGCGGGGCGGGGGCGGCGGCCGCTGCATGACGCTACCCGTGTGCAGGGACGACATCTGGTGAGCACGCTCCTCCTCCCCTTCGAAGACCTCCACTTCGTCCCCTCCGGCGGCCTCACCGAGCGGGCGCTCCGGCTCCTGGAAGGGGGACCGATGCCCACGGCCGAGGTCGCCGCGCGCGTCCTGGGCGTCACCTCGGGCGCCGGCGCGGCCGCCACCGCCGTCTTCACCCTCCTGGGCGGCGACCGCCGCTTCGCCGTCTCCTCCGAGGGGGTCTGGTCGCTCGCGGTCCCGGAGGTCCCCCCCGCGCCCTCCGCCGGGGCGCCGCTCCGCTCGCTCCGCGACGAGGAGTGGGTGGTGGTCGACCTGGAGACGACCGGCGGGACGCCGCTGCGCGGGCACCGGGTGACGGAGGTGGCCGCCGTCCACGTCTCGGGCGGGCGGATCACGCACACGTATTCCACGCTGGTGAACCCCGAGCGGCCGATCCCCTCCATGATCACCTCGCTCACGGGGATCACCCAGGGGATGGTGGCCGGCGCGCCGCGCTTCCACGAGGTGGCGGGGCGGGTCCGCGACGCCATCGCCGGCCGCGTCTTCGTCGCCCACAACGCGGCCTTCGACTGGCGCTTCCTGGGGCACGAGATGGAGCACGCCACCGGGTGCCGCCCCGCCGGGCGCCAGCTTTGCACGGTGCGGCTGGCCCGCAAGCTGCTCCCGGAGCTCCCGTCGCGCTCGCTCGACGCGCTCTCGCTCTACTTCGGGGTCGAGATCGAGTCGCGCCACCGCGCCCTCGACGACGCGGTGGCGACGGCGCACGTCCTCCTCCGCCTCCTCGACATGCTGGAGGAGCGCGGCGCCGCCGACTGGGAGGGGCTGGAGATCGTCCTCGGCCGGCGGGCGAAGCGGAAGAAGCGGACGGCGAGCCCCAAGTCGATGGAGGCGGCGTAAGATGGCGGAGACGCCCGCGCTCGCCACCGGGACGCTCGTCCGCACGCGGACGCTGGGGCGCTTCCGCGTCCACGCGCTCGAGGCCGGCCTCCAGCGGCTGGACGGCGGCGCCATGTTCGGCGTCGTCCCCAAGCCCCTCTGGGAGAAGCGGATCCCGGCCGACGAGCGGAACCGGATCCCCCTGGCGCTCCGCTGCCTCCTGGTGGAGACGCCGGACGCGCTGGTCCTGGTCGAGACGGGGCTGGGGAACAAGGAGAACGAGAAGTTCCGCGACATCTACGGCGTCGACAACGCCGCGTCGCCGCGATCGGGGCATCCGGACCGGCTGCAGGAAGCGATCGCGAAGGCGGGCTTCTCGGCGGCGGACGTCTCCGTGGTGGTCGACACGCACCTCCACTTCGACCACGCGGGGGGGAACACCTTCGCCGACGAGGAGGGGCGGGTCCGGCTCTCGTTCCCGAACGCCCGGTACCACGTGCAGCGGGGCGAGTGGGAGTGGGCGCACCGGGCCAACGAGCGGACCTCCGCCAGCTACCTCCCGCACAACTACGACCCCGTGATGGAGGCGGGGAAGCTGGCGCTGGTGGAGGGGGACGTGGAGATCGTCCCCGGGGTGTCGGTGGCGCGGACCCCCGGCCACTGCCCGCACCACCAGTCGGTGCTCGTCCGCTCCGAGGGCCAGACGGCGTGCTTCCTCGCCGACGTGGTGCCGACGATGGCGCACCTCCCGCTCCCGTGGATCATGGGGTACGACGTGGAGCCGCTGGTGACGCTGGAGAGCAAGCGGCACCTCCTGTCGCGGGCCGCCGACGAGCGGTGGCTCCTGGTGTCGACGCACGACCCGTTCACCCCCTGGGGCTTCGCGGTGCGGGACGGGAAGCAGGTGGCGCTGGAGAGGGAGCCGGCCTGAGGACACGGCCGTCTTCCGGAGGTTCAACCATCATCCACAGCGAGAAGCAAAGACGATGATCGATATCGCCCGTGACCCGAAGACCACGCCCGTCATCGTGAGCGCCGTGCGGACGCCGATCGGCCGCTTCCTGGGCGCGCTCGCCACCCTCTCGGCGCCCGACCTGGGGGCCATCGCCATCCGCGAGGCCGTATCGCGGTCGGGGATCGATCCCGAGGACATCGCCGAGGTCATCATGGGGAACGTGGTGCAGGGCGGGGTGGGGCAGGCCCCCGCGCGCCAGGCCATGATCAAGGCCGGGCTCCCCGCCACCACCTCGGCGCTGACCATCAACAAGGTGTGCGGCTCGGGGCTCAAGGCGGTGATGCTGGCCGCGCAGTCGATCCGCGCGGGCGACAGCCAGGTGGCGATCGCGGGCGGCCAGGAGTCGATGTCCAACGCGCCCTTCTACGTCTACGGGATCCGCGGCGGGGTCAAGTTCGGCGACCAGACGATGGTGGACGGGCTGATCCGCGACGGGCTCTGGTGCTCGTTCTGCGAGGTCCACATGGGCGGCCACGCCGAGTACACGGCCAAGAAGGCCGGGATCTCGCGCCAGATGGCCGACGAGTTCTCGGTGCAGAGCCACAAGAAGGCCGTCGCGGCCATGGAGGCCGGGAAGTTCAAGGAGGAGATCGTCCCCGTCGAGGTCCCCGGCCGCAAGGGCCCCACGGTCGTCGACGCCGACGAGGGCCCCCGCGCCGACTCGTCGCTGGAGTCGCTGGGGAAGCTGAAGCCCGCCTTCAAGGAGCACGCCCCGGCCGACGTCACCGACCCGGTGGTGACCGCGGGGAACGCCTCGTCGATGAACGACGGCGCCTCGGCGGTGGTCGTCGTCTCGGAGGAGTACGCGCGGGCGCACGGGCTCAACATCCTGGCGCGGATCAACGCCTACTCCACCGGCGCCGTGGAGCCGAAGGAGCTCTTCTTCGCCCCCATCGAGGCGGTGAAGAAGCTGATGAAGAAGGCCGGGACCGAGATCCACGACTACGACCTGATCGAGGCCAACGAGGCCTTCGCCGTGCAGGCGCTCGCCGACGGCGCCGGGCTGGGGTGGGACTGGGACCGCGTCAACGTGAACGGCGGCGCCGTCGCCCTCGGCCACCCCATCGGCGCCTCGGGGGCGCGCGTGCTGACGACGCTCCTCCACGCCATGAAGGACCGCGACGCCGAGACCGGCCTCGCCACCCTCTGCCTCGGCGGCGGCGACGCCGTGGCGCTCTCGGTGGAGCGCGTCTGACGGCGTAGGGGACAGGGAACAGGGGACAGGGTACAGCCAGCGGGGCTTCGGCGCGCGCCGCGGCCCCGTCCCCACGCCGGAGCGATGTAGCCGCGCGATTCATCGCGCCCGCGGGACTTTTCGTCGCGCGGATGCCGAAGGAACGCGCCGGGCGAAACGTCCCCCCTCCCGGAACGGGGCCCGGAACGGGAGAGGGTGGCGAGGCTTAAGCGAGCCGGGTGAGGGCCCCGCGCCGGAGCCCGGTTCGACGAGCGGTGTTCGAGGGTCGGGGAGGCGGTCGCGATCTCCTTCTCCGGCCCGAGGTTACGGACCATTCAGCAGCGGTTGGGCCGAACATGGGGAGCAGCACGCGCAGCAACGCCTGGACGGGCGTGGAGGTCGTTCCGTCGCGCACGGCGCGGCGGGTCATCGGGGTCGTCGCGTTCGCGGCGGCGACGGCGCTGGGGGCCAAGATCGCCCTCCCGATCCCGGGGACGCCGGTCCCCTTCACCTTCCAGCCCCTCTTCGTCCTCCTGGCGGGCGCCGTCCTCGGCGGGCGGCTGGGGGCGGCGAGCCAGGCGCTCTACCTGGCGGCGGGGCTCGCCGGGCTCCCAGTCTTCGCGGCCGGGGGCGGGGCGGCGTACCTCCTGGGGCCCACCGGCGGCTACCTGATGGCCTACCCGCTCGCCGCCTTCCTGGCCGGCGCCCTCGCCGACCGCGGCGCCTTCGCCCGGCTGGGGGGGCTCCTGGCGGGGCTGGCGGCGATCTACGCGGGCGGGCTGGCGTGGCTGGCCGTGCAGGGCGGCTTCACCGCCGCGGTGGCGTGGGGCGTGGCCCCCTTCGTCCTGACCGACCTGGTGAAGGTGGGGATGGCGCTGATGGTCTCGCTCCGGGTGCGCGGGCGCGCCCGGAAGCTCTTCGGCTGACGCCGGAGCGGGCGCCCTGAGCACCGCGGGAGGGGCGCGGCGCGATCCCGTGGAGGCCGTCTTCGTGGGCCCGTACGGGGTCCGCGCGGGGTGGCGGATCCTCCTGTACGCGGTCCTCGTCGTCGTCCTCGCCTCGGCGGGGGGGATGGTGTTGGGCGCCCTGGGGCTGGCGAACAGCTTCACGGGGAACAACGTCGCCATCCTGGCCGCGAGCGTCGTGGCGGGATGGGGGATGCTGGCCGCCGTCGACCGGCGCCCGATCGGCGCCCTGGGGTTCGCGCTGGAGCCCGCGGCCGTGCGGGACACGGCCG
>DATACF010000488.1:0-1620 GCA_036259235.1 Longimicrobium sp.
GCGCGGTCGGCCTACGCCTCCGCCCGCATCGCGGCGCGAGCTCGAGGGCGCCCTCCGGACCGCCCGCGACACCCTCCTCCGCGACGGCGAGCCCACCGGGGTCCGCCGCGCCTTCACCCCCCTTATCCCTGAGCTCGCCGCGCTCTCGGCCGGCCTCCACGCCCTCTCTCCACGCCCCGCTCCTCGCCCGCGCCGCCCGCCTGGAGCGCCGCGCCGCCGCCGTCGCAGCCGCGATCCTCTCCGAAGAATCTCACGCAGAGCAGCAGAGTCAGCAGAGAAACCGCCGAAGTTCCTCTGCTGACCCTGCTGCTCTGCGTGAGACCCGGGTTTTACGGCATGGGTCTCACACAGAGGCGCGGAGACACAGAGAGATCCCTCTGTGCCTCTGTGCCTCTGTGCCTGTGTGCCTCTGTGTCTCTGTGTGAGACAAGCCGTCTACGTCCCCTCCCCCACCGCCCCCGGCCGGTCGCGCGTCTCCTCCTTCATCTCGCGCATGAGGAAGAAGTTGAGCCCGGTGCGGATGGCGGCGATGGCGGCCAGCTTCCCGATCTGGTCCCACGTCGGCGAGATGGCCGTCGCCAGGATGTCGGCCGCCAGGAGGAACTCCAGCGCCAGCGCCAGGTAGTGCGCCAGGGTGAGGCGCACGCTCACCCACCGGTCGGGCCCCGGCCGCACGGCCGCCCGCACGAAGGCCACGACGGCGAAGACGATCCCGGCGGCGATCACCGCCGCGCCCAGCGCCTCGATCGCCAGCTCCAGCCAGCGGACCAGCGCCTGCGCGCCCGCCTCGGCCCGCTCGAACGCCCCGGTCTGCACGTCGATCGCCTCCGCTCGGCCGGTGGTCGGACACGCCCCCGCCCGGGCCCCATGCCCGGCGCGAGGGCATGCGTTTCGCAAGCCCCGCACCGGCCTGGACTTCCACCCCCCGGAGCAGACCGCCGCATGGACCGACGACGGCTTCTCGCCGCCACCAGCATCCTCCTCCTCCCCCTCCTGTTGTGGGGGCTCTCGCGCATCACCTCCGAGGGCGGGGGCGGGGCGCCGCCGCCGTCGGTGACCCGCCCCGAGGTGCACGCCGTCGCCGCCCCGCCCGTCGACCTCCCCCAGGACGTCGCCGCGCTCCTGCGGGAGGAGCGGTACTGGCGCGCCGCGCGGCTCCTCCGCGAGCGGGTGCGCGCCGACTCCGACCCCGAGCTGGTCGTCGTCGCCGCCAAGGCCGAGGCCGGGTGGGGGGGGTGGTCGAACGCCCGCGCCCTCCTGGAAGGGAAGCCCTGGCTCGACCGCGCGGCCGGGGGCGACGGGTGGTACGTCCTGGGGCGCGCCCGCGAGGAGGCCGGCGCCTGGGCCGCCGCGGCCGACGCCTACGCCCGCTATCTCCGCGCCGCCCCCGACACGGGGCGCGACGGCGAGCGCGCGGTCGGCGAGCTCCGCCTGGGGCTGGCGCTGCTCCGCGCCGGACGGGTGGACGAGGGGGCGCGGACGCTGGAGGGGCTGAAGCGGAGCGCGCCCTCCGTGGCCGGGTGGGCCTCCATCCTCGCCGCCGAGGCGGTGGCCCCCGGCGGCGACACCGCCCGCGTCCGCGCCCTGGCCGCCGCCGCGGGCGACCGGCTCGACCTGCTC
>DATACF010000489.1:0-6172 GCA_036259235.1 Longimicrobium sp.
AGGTCCGCGCCCTGGCCCGCGAGCTGGGCGTCCCGGCGGCGGTGGTCGAGCGCCCGCCGTCGGCGGGGCTCTGGGAGGGGCAGACCGACGAGGCCGAGCTGGGGATGACGTACGACGAGATCGACCGCTACCTCCGCGAGGGGAGCTCCGGCCGCCCGGAGACGGACGCGGAGATCCGCCGCCGCTTCGAGGCGAGCGCCCACAAGCGGTCGCTCCCGCCCATGGCCACCCTCCCGGAACGATGAACGCTCCCCGGGTCCGCCGCGGAGGCGACCCCAGCCGCCCGGACCTCGATCCGCCGCCGGAGGTGGTGCGGATCGCGCGGCGGCTGGAGGAGGCGGGGTTCTCCACCTGGGCGGTGGGGGGCGCCGTCCGCGACGCGCTGGGCGGCCACCGCGGCGCCCGCGGCGACTGGGACCTCACCACCGCCGCCCGCCCCGGCCAGGTGCAGCGCCTCTTCCCCCGCACCGTCCCCGTGGGGGTGGCGCACGGCACCGTGGGGGTGCTGGGGAAGGACGGCACCCTCTACGAGGTCACCACCTTCCGCCGCGACGTCGAGACGGACGGCCGCCACGCGAAGGTCTCCTTCTCCGACACGGTGGAGGAAGACCTCCAGCGGCGCGACTTCACCATCAACGCCGTCGCCTGGCACCCGCTCACCCACGAGCTCCGCGACCCGCACGGGGGGCTCCGCGACCTCCACGCCCGGACCCTGCGCACGGTGGGCGAGCCCCGCGAGCGCTTCCGCGAGGACCGGCTCCGGGTGCTCCGGGCGCTCCGCTTCGCCGGGCGCTTCGGGCTGCGGATCGAATCCGACACCTGGGAGGCGGCGCGCGAGTCGGCGCCCGAGCTTCCGAACCTTTCCGCCGAGCGGGTGCGCGAGGAGCTGATGAAGGTCTTCCGCGAGGTGGAGCGGCCCTCCGACTCGCTCCGGCTCTACGCCGGGTGCGGGGCGCTGGCCTCGCTCTACCCCGAGCTCCAGGCGTGCGTGGGGGTCGACGACGGGGGCGAGGACGTCTGGACGCACCTCCTGCGGACGGTCGACGCCCTCCCCCGCGAGAAGGACGCGCTCCGCTTCGCCGCCCTGTTGCACGACGTGGGGAAGCCGGCCACGCGCGACGAGGACGGCGGCTTCCCCGGCCACGCGGCGGCGGGGGCGGCGCTGGCGTGGGAAGTGACGCGGCGCCTCAAGTTCTCGAACGCCGAGCGCGACCGCGCCGTGCACCTGGTGGCGCAGCACGAGGAGCTCCCGCCGCCCGGGGCGCCCGACCCCGAGGTGCGGCGGTGGCTCCGGCGGGTGGGGCGCGGCTACGTCCGCGACCTCCTGGCGCTGGAGGTGGCCAACGCGCGGGGGCGGGCGAGCCCCGACGAGGAGCGGCTCCGCGCCGCGGCGGCGCTCCGGCGGCGCGCGGACGCGCTCTTGCGGGAGGGGGTGGCGCTGGAGACCGGCGACCTGGCGATCGGCGGAAACGACCTGCGGGCGCTGGGGGTCCCCCCCGGGCCCGCGATGGGCGAGGTCCTCCGCGACCTGCTGGAGGCGGTCACCGACGACCCCGCGCTCAACACCCCGGAGGCGCTGGGGGGAATCGTCCGGGAGCGACTCGAACGAGGAGACGACTGACGATGGGACTTCCCGAAGCCTGGCTCCGCGGCCCGCTGGAGGGCGTGGCGCCGCTCCTGATGCCGGCGGCGCACGCGCTGGTCGGCGCGGCCGAGGACATCGAGCGGGCGGTGGAGGGGCTGGACGTCGACCAGTTGTGGGGGAGCATGGCCGGCGCGGCCACGCTGGGCTTCCACCTCAAGCACGTGGCCGGGAGCCTCGACCGCCTCCTGACGTACGCCCGCGGCGAGGCGCTGACCGGCGACCAGCGCGCCTTTCTCGCCGCCGAGACCAGCCCGGGCGACCCCGCCGCCCCGGCGGCCGCGCTGGTGGCGGGGGTGCACGCCGCGGTGGAGCGGGCGCTGGCGCAGCTCCGCGCCACGCGGCCGGAGACGCTCCTGGAGCCGCGCGGGGTGGGGCGCGAGCAGCTCCCCAGCACCGTCCTCGGCCTCCTCTTCCACGCCGCCGAGCACACCCAGCGCCACACCGGCCAGATCGTCACCACCGCCCGGATCGTCCGCGCCGCCTCGGCGGAGTGAGCTCACCCGTGTGTTTAGATTGAACGATCCGCGCGAGCGTTACGGCGCTCCGCGGATTGTTGTATCCGAGTTCTCCAAGGTTTGTCCCCTAATGACCGCAGAGATGTCATTCATGTCTATTTATCGGTGTCATAGGCGGCCAAAATATCCTGGTTTGAGAATCGCTTTATATGCCCTTCTTCAATCGGGATCTTGAAAGTGAACTTGTGTGCGCCGACTGAGTACGTCCATGGAGCATCAAAGAATGTGGAGTCTTCAGGCCGAATGTATCGGATTGTTTGAGGGGCTGCGCCATAGAAGCATTTCAGAAAAGACAAGATGTTATGGATCGACATAGATATCAGTTGTAGGGCGATAATCATCGCCTCAGGGCTCCAGTTCAAGGACCTTTGTGTTACACGAAAATGCGGGTCCCTTTTGCTTGCGCCAATCGACTCCGCGACTAGAAATGACATTCCAAACTCGCTTGCTCCAATCGTCTGCATATTTTCCTCAGGCGCCGGTACCCCATACTCTTGTTCGATTCCACCTCGTAATACGAAACCGCCAGATCTGGCACGAAAACCGTGTTTGATACTGTTGTACTCTGCCATATAATCAGCGTCTAAGAAATCCGCGGCGAATCTTCCCCATAAAAGAGCATACAACCGCTTCGTCTCCGCTTCGCGATCAGTGTCAGGGTGGCTGTAGTACTGGTGAATGCGATCCGAGATCGTCTCCCAGCTTAGGTTCTGAATCTTTAACTTGTTGAAGATCGAACCTTGATTGAATACAGCACTCAAAATTTCTCGCAAATGTCCTAATTGATATTTTTGCAGCCATCCGACTAGACAATCAGGTGCCTGCAACGTAGCACAGAGTAACGCAAAGAAGCTTTCAAGCCCATGATGATATGCGACTCGAAGAGCAATGGCTGCACGCTTCGCTTCCTCACCTTCTAGAGCTGCAAGATGGGAACGAGCCACGTAATCGAAATACATCGGGTCCATCTGCTCAACAAACTCACGGGATTGCCCTGGTAGATCCCAGTCCCACAAACAATAAGGCTCGTTGCCAACGGCGAATTTGCTGTAATACATAGCGATTTCTCCCGAGAGGCGATGAGAGCTTCCCAGCTTTAATACTTGATCGCGTCCAGCGGGCGCTGGCCGGGGAGGGGGAGGACGACGCCGGGGTTGAGGATGCCGAGCGGGTCGAACGCGTCCTTGACCGCCCGGAAGCACGCCACGATCTCCCGCCCCCAGACGATCTCCAGGAGCGGCGCGCGGAGGCGGCCGTCGCCGTGCTCGCCCGCCATGGTGCCGCCCAGCGCGGCGACGCCCTCGGCGATCTCGTAGACGACGGACTCCACCTCGTCGCGCCACCCCGCCTTCGACACGTCCACCAGCGGGTTGACGTGCAGGTTGCCGTCGCCCGCGTGGCCGAAGATGACGGCGGGGAGCCCCCGCTCGGCCAGGACGCGGCGGAGGAGGCGGACGTAGTCGGCCAGGCGCTCGACCGGGACGACGCCGTCCTCGATGAACTGCATCGACACGCGCCCGCCCGCCAGCTTCGCGATCAGCGGGCTGGCCGCGTGGCGCACGTGCCAGAAGCGCTCCTGCCGCTCCGGATCGACCGCGAGCGACACCCGGTCGGCCCCGCCCGCCACGTGCGCCCGCAGCCCCTCCAGCTTCGCCGCGACCTCGTCTTCCGAGCCGCCCTCGAACTCCACGAAGAGAATGGCCTCCACCCCCTCGCGGAGCGGGTAGCCCGGGTCCTCGCCGCCGCCGCGGACGAGGTCGATGAAGGTGCGGTCGATCATCTCGCACGTCGACGGCCCCAGCTCCAGGATCCGCTCCACGGCGGCGCCCGCTGCGGCCAGGTCGGTGAACTCGACCAGCGCCAGTCCGCGCGCGGTCGGGAGGGGCGCGAGATGGAGCTCCGCGCCGACGACCAGCGCCAGCGTCCCCTCGCTCCCGACGACCAGGTCCACCGCGTCGCCCGACTCCAGGTACTCGCGGAGCGCGTAGCCGGACGAGTTCTTCCGCACCCGCGGCCACCGCTGCTCGATCGCGTCGCGATGCGGCGCGAGGGCGGCGTCGACGGTGGACAGGATCTCGCGGAGACGGGGATCTTCCACCGGACGGCCGCGCGCCACGCTGGCCCGCGTGCCGTCGGCGAGGACGAGGTCGAGCGACCGGACCCAGGGGCGGGTGGAGCCGTAGCGGACGGTGTGCGCGCCGCCCGAGTTGTTGGCGATCATCCCCCCGAAGGTGCACCGCTCGCCGCTGGAGGGGTCGACGGGGAAGACGAGCCCGTGCGGGCGCGCCGCCTCGTTCAGCCGCGCCAGCGTGACGCCGGGGCCCACGCGCGCCGTCCGCCGCTCCGGGTCGACGTCGAGGGGAGAACCGAAGGACGTGGCGAGGTCGACCGAGACGCCGGCGCCCACGTTCCCCCCCGGCATCCCCGTCCCCGCGCCGCGGGGGACGAGCGGGGTGCGCCGCCCGGCCGCCCAGCGCACCAGCGCCGCCGTGTCGTCCGCGTCACGGGGGACGGCCACCGCGTCGGGGAGGGCGGCGAGGATCCCCGATGCCTCGCCGAAGGGGCGCCGCCCCTCCGCGTCGAGCACCAGCGCGCAGCGGAACCCCTCGATCGGCGCGGCGAGCGGGCCGGAGCGCGCGGGCGCGTCCGCGCGGCGCGGCCAGGCGGCGGCGTCGGCGGGGAGGGCGGGCGGGGTGGGGCGGGTATCGTCCATCGTCGTGAACCGGTTCGGAAGAACGAAAAACGCCCCCCGGCGGGCGGGGAGCGTCAGTCAGGGTGCGCGCGTGGGCCGAACGGGCTTCAGTCGGCGCAGTTGCGGCAGTAGCCCACCACCTCGACGCGGTAGCCCTGCACGCGGAAATCCTCGCCCACCTCCAGCCGCGGGAGGACCTCGGCCTCGCCGGGGACGTCGCGGACCATCCCGCACTTGAGGCAGCGCGAGTGGTAGTGGTCGTCGGTGCGGGCGTCGTAGCGCGCCGAGTCGTCGCCGTAGGTGAGCTTCACCGCCAGCCCGCAGCTCACCAGCGTCTCCAGCGCCTTGTAGACCGTCGCCAGCGAGATGTCGGCGATGTCGGCGCGGACGGCGGTGAACACCTCGTCGGCCGAGGGGTGCGCCTGCGTCCCCCGGAGGAAGCGGTAGACGGCCGCGCGCTGCTCGGTGAACCGCTGGCCGTGGGCCTCGAGGACCTCGCGCAGCAGCGCTTCGGCCTCCTCGGGACGGACGTGGGCGGTCTGGGGCATGGTGGCCTGCTCGGGACGGTTGCGGATCGTGGCTCGGCGTGGGATCTTCGGTCCTTCTCCACCGTGGGAAGGTACGGGGATCTCCAGGGAGTGTCAACACTTGGCGGCTCCCGCGCGGGGCGGCCGGGCACGGTAGATGCGGCTTGTCCGGCGGGTTTGGGCCCTTTCATCCAATGTGAGACGAGCGAGGCGTGCCGGTGAGACGGTTCAGGGCGGTATGCGCGGGGCTGGCGCTCCTGGGGGCGGCGGCGTGCGAGGCGGCGGAGGCGGGCGACATCGAGCCGCTCCCGCCGCTGGAGCGCCCCACCCCGGAGCAGCGCGCGGGGCTCCCCGTCGTCGCGGGGCGGTGGCTCCTGGCGGGGTTCGAGTTCGAGGCGCGCGACACGGCCCGGGTCCGCGAGCAGGTCTACCGGCTCGTCCCCCCCGGCGAGTTCCGCGTCGTCACGCAGCGGCTCGACTCGGTGGCGGGGCAGTACGTCCGCGACGGCGCCGCCTTCCCCTTCAACGGCGAGGTGCGGCGCGACGGGCTCTTCTCGTTCGTGGCCTTCACCCCGGACGGGGCGGGGAGCTTCGTGGCCGGCCGCTTCGCGCGCGACACGATGTGGGTGGAGCTCACCGGCTTCGCCTCGCTCCAGGCGTGGCCGCCGGGGACGCGCGCCGCCTTCGTCCGCCGCCCGCGCGGGGCGCCGTTCACCCGGCTCCGCAACTTCGTGCCGCCCCCGGACACCGCCGCGGCCGACTCCGCCGCGCTCCCGGCCGAGGCCCCGCCGCC
>DATACF010000490.1:0-9175 GCA_036259235.1 Longimicrobium sp.
CTGGTGATGCGGAAGGACTAGAAAAAAGTGCGTGAGTGCGTGAGTGCGTTAGTGCCGTGAGTAATCGACAGCGCATTCCGACACGGTAAAGCCGAAGCGCCCGGCCTCCGATGAGAGGCCGGGCGCTTCGGCTTCACCGTGTCGGAATGCGCTGTCGTTTACTCACGGCACTAACGCACTCACGCACTCACGCACTTTTTTCTAGTCCTTCCGCATCACCAGCTTCGGGTAGCCGTTGTCGGGGTCGATGCCGCGGCGGAGGAGCTGGTCGACCTTTTCGGGGCCGCGGTTGTAGGCCAGGAGGGCCAGCTTCACGTTCCCGTCGTACTTGTCGATCAGGGTGCGGAGGAAGCGGAAGCCGATCCGCAGGTTGGTGTCGCGGTCGAAGAGGTGGTGGCGCTGGAGGCCGCGCTGGAAGTACTTGGCGGTGCTCGGCATCAGCTGGGTGTATCCCACCGCGCCCACCGGGCTCACGGCCCGCCGGTTGAACTCGCTCTCGGTGCGCACCAGCCCGAACGCCAGCGCCGGCTCGATCCCCTCCGCCAGCGCGATCTCCTCGATCCGGGCCGCCAGGTCGGCAGGGATTCCGTATCGCGAAGAGTTTTCCGTGATCCGCTTCAGCCGCTCGAGCTCCACGCTCTGCAGGTCGCGAAGCCCCTCGGGCGCCGACCCCGCGAACTGCTGCACCCATGTCCCAGCGACCGGGACACGCGAGTCCGCCGTCCGAACTCCAAGCAGGAACGCCAGAAGACAGCAGCTGATGCCGAGAATGGCGCTTCGGGCAGTGGCGGAAATGTCCCAGCGCTGTTTTTTGCGCGCCTCGATGTCGGCTTGCAGCTTCAACAGGATAGACTGCATTCCGTTCCTCCGGGTGAGTGGGTAGCCACCCGGACTGAGGCAATCGGCGTGCCCGCCGCGGCCTCAGGGTGTGTCGTTCGTCCAGCGCCCGGACTTCCCTCCCTCCTTGCTCAGGAGCCGGATCCGCTCGATCTCCATCCCCCGGTCGCGGGCCTTGCACATGTCGTAAACGGTGAGGAGCGATGCGCTTACCGCCACCAGCGCCTCCATCTCCACCCCCGTCTTTCCGTCCACCTTCGCCGTCGCCCGCGCCACGATCCCCGGGAGCGATTCGTCGGCGATCAGCTCGACGCGGACGGAGGTGAGGGGGAGGGGGTGGCAGAGGGGGATCAGGTCGGCGGTCTTCTTGGCACCCATGATCCCCGCCACCTGCGCGATCGTCAGGACGTTCCCCTTCGGCACCTCGCCGCCCACGATGGCGGCCAGCGTCTCCGGCGCCATCCGGATCCGCCCCTCGGCCACGGCCACCCGCCGGGTCACGGCCTTGTCGCCGACGTCCACCATCCGCGGCCGCCCCTCGGCGTCCAGGTGCGTGAGTTCCCCCTCGGTCATTCCGACTCTCCCCTGTGTCGTTCCGACTCCACGATGCGGCCCCGTCCCCGCGAGCCGCAACCCTTCCCGCCGCTCCTCCGCACCGTCGCGATCCATACGGACCGGAGGAAGTCTCACACACAGACACAGAGGCACGGAGGTCGGGGTTCTCTGTGCCTCGTGTCTCTGTGTGAGTCAATTTCTCTTCCGGAGATCACCCCGCCCGCAGCAGGTCTCGCCGGAGGCCCCGGAGGAGGCCGGCGAGGATCAGCTGCGGGTTCACGTTCCCCGAGGCCAGCTCCTGCGCCTCGCGGACGCGGAGGATGGCGGAGGCGACGCCCTCGGGGGAGACGCCCTTCTTCGCGATCCCGGCCAGGAAGGCGGGGTCGGCGGTGTAGGCCACCTGCTCGGGGGCGCCGGCGGCCACCGCCATCAGGTCGCGGAGCCAGAGGGCGAGCGCCTCCAGCCCGGCCGTGAACTCGCCGCGCGCCCCGGCCGGCGCCACCGCGTTGGCGGCGGCGAAGCGGTCGGCGCCGCTCGCCGAGGTGGCGGCCTCCAGGAGCGCCCGCCCCGTCTCGCGCTGGCGCTGGAGGACGCCCGCGCCGCCGCTGGTGGGGAGGAGCCGGAGCGCGCGCCCGACGGCCCCCTCCGAGAGCGCCGCCAGCCGCTCGGCCTCGCCCGCGTCCATCCCCTTCTCCCGCTCCAGGAACTCCGCCACCTCGCCCGGCGCCAGGCGGAGCACCCGCACGGGGAGGACGCGCGACCGGATCGTCGGCAGCAGCGCGCCGGGGTTGGAGGAGGTGAGGATGAGCGTGGTGTCGGCGGGCGGCTCCTCGAGGAGCTTGAGGAAGGCGTTGGCCGCCTCGGGGGAGGACTCCTGCGGCACCATCGCCTCCGCGTCGCCGACGACGAAGACGGAGCGGCGGGCCATCGCCGGGCGGACGGCGGCCAGGCGCTGGAGGTTCTGCACCATCCCCAGGAAGTAGGCGGGCGCCTTGTCGTAGGTGGGGACGTGGAAGGGGTCGGAGCGGCGCGCCGCCAGCTCGGCCCCGCGGTGCTCCTCCAGCTTGTCGCGGAGCTTCTCGGTGGTGGCCGCGTCGGGGCGGGGGAGGGGGAAGAACCAGTGCACGTCCGGGTGCTCCAGCCGCCGCACCATCCGGCACGTCCGGCACTGGTCGCACGGCCCGCCGTCCTCGGGGCGCGGCGTCTCGCAGAGGAGCGTCTGCGCCAGCCAGAGCCCCAGCCGCTCCTTCCCCACCCCCGCCGGGCCGTGGAGGAGGATCGACTGCGGGAGGTGGTTCGCCCGCAGCGCCGCCAGCACCTTCGCCCGCACCTCGCCGTGCCCGTACACCGGAGGCAGCCCCATCACCCCGTCCTCTCCCTGGAGATCATCGTTCGATCGATATCCATGAACAGCAGGTCTCACGCAGAGGAGCAGAGGAAGCAGAGAAACCCCTCTGCTGACTCTGCTCCTCTGCGTGAGACATCTTTCTTTCAGCCGTCCAGGCGACGGCTCACCCCCCCTGGCGGCGGAGCCAGGTGAGCGGGTCGACGGCCTCGCCGCCGGGGGCGCGGATCTGGAACTCCACGTGCGCCCCCTCGGGCGTCGACTCGCCGCCGACCGTCCCCACCTGCTGCCCCTTGGTCACCGACGCCCCCTGCTGGACGGAGACGTCCTTGAGGTAGAGGTAGAGCGAGTAGTAGCCGCCGCCGTGGCTGACCACCACCGTGGGCCCGTACCCCTCGAAGGGCGCCGCCATCTCCACCTTCCCGCTCTCCACCGCCCGCACCGGCGTCCCCGCCGCCGCGCCGATCCCGATCCCGTTGTAGCGGATCGCCGTCCCGTTGGCCTGCTGCGCGCGCCCGAAGCGGTAGAGCACCCGCCCGCCCACCGGCCACCCCAGGTTCCCGATGTCCGCCGTCGTCATGCTCGCCGCCGCCGACGCCCTCGCGGGGGCGGCGGGCGCGGGCGTCCGCCCCTCCGCGGTGGCGCGGGCGCGCTCGGCGGCCAGGCGGTCGCGCTCGCGGCGCTCGGCCTCGCGGCGGCGCGCCTCCAGCGTGGCGATCAGCGACGTCAGCCGCCGCTCGTCGCGGAGGAGCTCGTCGATCCGCCCCGCCGTCGAGCGCTCGTGCGAGCGCAGGCTGCTGAGCGTCTGCCCGCGCGACGAGCGGAGCTGCTCCAGCTGGTTGTGCTCCTGCGCCCGTTCGGTCTGGAGGTACTGGAGGTCGGTCAGGCTCCGCCGCAGCTCCTGCTCGCGCAGCCCCAGCTGCCGGTGCAGCTCCCCCACCTCGCGCACCAGCCGCCGGTCGCGCTGCGCCACCAGGTGGAGATACTTGTAGCGGTTGATCAGGTCGCTGAAGGAGCGCGCCGAGAGCAGGACCTCCTGCGTCTGGAGCGGCCCCCGCTTGTAGATGTCGCGGAGCCGCGTGTCGAGGAGGAGGCGCTTCTCCGCCAGGCGGATCTGCGTCTCCATCAGCTCGGCCTCCGTCTCCTGGATCTTCTTCTCCGTCTCGGCCAGCTGGAAGTTCAGCTCGCCCAGGAGCGACGCCGAGACCTCGGCCTGGCGCTGGATGTTCTGGATCTCGGCCGAGACGTCGTGCACCTGCCCGCGGATGCGCTGGAGCTCGCGGCGGAGCTGCTGCCGCTCCTCGCGGATCTCCTGGAGCCGCCGCTGGCTCGCCCCCAGGTCCTGCTGGGCCGGCTGGGAGCGCTGCTGCTGCCGGCGCTGCTGCGCCACGCCCCCCAGCGGGAGGGCGGCCAGGAGGAGGAGCGCCGCCGCGGCGCGGACCCTCGCGCGCATCCTCACACCGCGTCCAGGTGGCGGCGCACCGCCACCATGCTGCTCAGGAGGCCGAAGAGCGTCCCGGCCGCCACCACCACCAGGACCCACTCGCCGGGGAGCCAGGCGATCTGGAACATCGTCCGGTCGAGGACCCGGTACGCCCCCCAGGTGAGGAGCGCGGCCAGGAGCCCGCCCAGCATCCCCGTCATCAGCCCTTCGAGGATGAACGGGCGCTGCACGAAGGCGTCGGTGGCCCCCACCAGCCGCATGATCGAGATCTCCTCGCGCCGCGCGAAGACGGCGATGCGGATGGCCGTAGCGATGATGATCGCCGCCACCACCGCGAAGGCGCCGCCGATCACCGTGGCCGCGCCCCCCGCGATCCGGCGGAGGAGGAAGATCTTGTCGAGCCACTCGCGCCCGTAGCGGACGTCCTCCACGAACGGGTACGCCTCCAGCCGCTTCGACACCTTCTGCACCGCCGCGGGGGTGCGGCTCCCGGGCTTCAGGCGCAGCTCCAGCGAGGCGGGGAGGGGGTTCTGCTCCAGGTCGGCGAAGACGTCGCGGAACTCCTCCATCTCGGCCATGGCGTCGGCCAGCGCCTCCGTCTTGGTGACGTAGCGCAGCTCCAGCACCTCGGGGAGGGCGCGGACCTCGGACTGGGCCAGCTCCAGCTGGGCGGGCGTGGTGGCGTCGTCGAGGTAGGCGACGACCTCCACCTTGGCCTCCACCCGCTCGATGGCCCTGGAGATGTTGTAGGCGGTCAGCCCGAAGAGGCCGATCACGAAGAGCGAGAAGCCGATCGCCATCACCGACAGGAAGGCCAGGAGGGGGCTCCGGCGGAAGGCGGCCAGCGCCTCGCGGACCGAGTACGGCATGGGGGTCAGGCTCCCTTGATCTCGACGGCGGCGGCGATCTGGGCGGCGGTCTGGTGCGGGGCGGGGGAGGGCGCGGGCGCGCCCCCCGAGTCGTAGACCACCGACCCGTGGGCCAGCTCGATGACGCGGTACTCCGGGTGGGCGCGGACGAGCCCCAGGTCGTGGGTCGCCATCAGCACCGTCATCCCCAGCGCGTTGATCTCGCGGAAGAGCTCGAAGATCCCCCGGGCGGCCCACTCGTCGAGGTTCCCCGTGGGCTCGTCGGCCAGCAGCACCAGCGGCTCGTTGGCGAGCGCCCGGGCGATGGCGACCCGCTGGCGCTCGCCGCCGGAGAGCTCGTCGGGGAAGGCCTGCGCCTTGTGCGAGAGCCCCACCTGGGTGAGGACGCGGCTGACGCGGAGGGGGATCGACGACGGCTTGGCGCCGGTGACCTCCAGGGCGAAGGCCACGTTCTGCTCGGCGGTGCGGTCGCGCAGGAGGCGGAAGTCCTGGAAGACCACGCCCAGCTTGCGGCGCAGGAGCGGGATCTCCTTCCGCCGGATGGTGCGCGAGCTGAACCCCGAGACGCGGACCTCGCCGCCCGACGGCAGCTCGGCCATCTGCAGCAGCCGCATCACGGTGCTCTTCCCCGCGCCGGAGTGGCCGGTGAGGAACACCAGCTCGCCCTTGGCGACGTGGAAGCCCACGTCCTTGAGGGCGGTGCCGGAGCGGGGGTACTCCTTGTAGACCGAAGTCAGCCGGATCACGCTCGGTTGGTCTTTCGGGGAACCGGGAGAGGGAGGATCGTCCTGCCTATGTGGGGGCGAGCGCGAAACTTAATGGCGGGGCGGGAGAACTGCAACGGCAACTGCGAACTTCAACCACGGAGTTGGGCGTGTCCCTCCGCTGCGCTCCGGGCCGGGCTGCGGGCCGCGTAGGCAACGATACAACTGTTGCCAACGCGGCGAAGCCCCTGGCGGACTCCCTGTGTCGGCGGCTCCCTCGCGAGGCCGCGATCCCCTTCGCATTCCCCCCCGCCAGGGTCTTCGCCATTCGGGCCCGCATCCCTCACGCAAATTCGCTCGACGGCGGAACTTCGATCGCGCTTCGACGGGCGTTCGTCGCATGCCTCGGCCTCCGCGGCCCCCCTCCCCCGGCCCCTCCCCCGCACGCAGTGGGCGTGCGTGGTGAGGGGAGAACTTCATCCCGCCCCACGACTTATGTGCCATTCTCCCCCTCTCCCAGGGGTTGGGAGAGGGGGCCGGGGGTGAGGGCCGACGACGCCGGAGCGCGCACCACTCCGTAGCCCACACCTTCCCCAGCGCACTCACGCACTCACGCACTTCGGAACGCCCCCGCCAGCCGCACCGCCAGCATCACCGCCTCCTTCATCGACGACGCGTCCGCCACCCCCCGCCCGGCGATGTCGAGGGCGGTGCCGTGGTCGGGCGAGGTGCGGGGGAAGGGGAGACCCAGCGTCACGTTGACCCCGCTCCCGAACGCGGCGGTCTTGAACGCCGCCATCCCCACGTCGTGGTACGGCGCCACCACCGCGTCGAACTCCCCCCGCACCGCGCGGGTGAACACCGTGTCCGCCGGCACCGGCCCCGCCGCGTCGATCCCCTCCGCCCGCAGCGCCTCCAGCGCCGGGGCCACCACCCGCGCCTCCTCGTCGCCGAAGAGCCCGCCGTCCGACGCGTGCGGGTTCACCGCGCAGAGCGCGATCCGCGGCGCGCCGATCCCGAAGTGGTCGCGGAGCGAGGCGTGCGTCAGCCGCGCCTGGCGGACGAGGAGGTCGGCGGTGAGCGCCGCCGGGACGTCGCGGAGCGCCAGGTGCGTCGTCGCCAGCACCACGCGGAGCGGGCCACCGAGCGCCGTCCGCTCCGCCGCCATCATCATCGACACCTCGGCGACGCCCGTCAGCGCGTGCAGCATCTCCGTGTGGCCGGGGAAGCGCCACCCGCCCGCGTGGAACGCCGCCTTGTCGATCGGCGCCGTCACCAGCGCGTCCGCCTCGCCGGCCAGGCACATCTCCACCGCCCGCCGGATCGCCTCCCCCGCGATCCGCCCCGCCGCCGCCGCGCCGTCCTCCGGCCGCCAGTCGCCCACCGCCACGCCCCCCGCCCCCACCAGCGACGCCGGCCCCACCCGGACGAAGGTGGCCGCGCCCGCCACCTCCGGGTCGGCGAGCGCGGCCTCCGTCACCTCCGGCCCGATTCCCCGCGGGTCCCCCAGCGTCACCGCCACGCGCGGAAGGTTCGTCATCTCCATGCCATCCAAAAAGATAGAAGGTCTCACGCAGAGGAGCAGAGTCAGCAGAGGGGTTTCTCTGCTAGCTCTGCTCCTCTGCGTGAGACCCTGCAGTTTACGAGCCCCGGCCTCACCCCAGCGGCTCGTCGTCCCAGAAGGCGTCCGCCGCCCGCGTCCGTTCCTCGCGGATCACCCGGTACAGCTCCCGCGCCGCCTTCTTCGACGTCCCCTTGCCCGGCGTGGCCAGCAGCTCCACCTCCAGCGTCCGCGAGGGGTAGCGGACCTCGATCCGCCGCCCGGGCGGCACCGCGTCGCTGGGGCGCGCCGCCTTCCCGTCCACCAGCACCGCCCCCGCCTCGCACGCCGCCTTCGCCTCGCTCCGGCTCTTCGTCAAACACAGCCGGTGGAGGAGGACGTCGACGCGGAGGGCCTCCGCGCCGGAGTCGCTCACAGCATCACCACCACGTGCGTGCTCGCCCGCAGCTCCTCGATCATCCGCTCCACCGCCTTCTGCTGCGCCACCCGCTCGCGGATCTGCTCGCGGACGTCGTCGAGGGTGTACGCCCCCGCCGTCTGCCGCTGGGTGAGCTTCGCCACCACGAAGGACGTACCCGCGGCCGCCGGCAGCTCGAAGGGCCCCACCACCGTCCCCGGCTGCGCCCCCTGGAGCGCCGCCGAGAAGGCGGGCGGGAGGCGGTCCTCCTGCGCGTCGCGGATGGTGCGCTCCTCGGCCGGCGTCGCGGCGCGCTGGGCCAGCTCGGCCATCGGCGCCCCGGCGCGCGCGGCGGTCGCCAGCGAGTCGGCCAGCGCGCGGGCGCGGGCGACGTCGTCCTCGGTGACCTGGGGGCGGATCAGGATGTGGCGCGCCTGGCGCTCGGGGCCGCGCACCTTGTCGAGCTTGATGATGTGGTAGCCGAACTCCGTCTCCACCACCACCGGCGCCACCGCCCCCGGGCGGAGCGCGAAGACCATCTGGTCGAACTCGCGCACCATCTGCCCCTGGCGGAACCACCCCAGGCTCCCCCCCTGCTGCGCGCTCGGGTCCTCCGAGTGGCGGCGGGCCAGCGCCTCGAAGTCGCCCCCGTCGCGGAGGATCTCGGCGAGGATCCCCTCGGCCTTCCGCCGCGCCGCGGCCTTCGCCGAGTCGGTCGGCTGGGGCTTCACCACCGCCTGCTGGAACGAGACCGTCGCCGGCCGCGTCCCCAGCCGCTCGCGGTTGGCGTCGAAGTACGCCTGCAGCTCGGCCTCGGTCACCTGCGGCTGCGTCATCTCCGCGAGGCGCTGCGAGGCGTAGCGCTGGAGGAGCGTCTGGTCGATGTACTGCTGCGTCAGCGACTGGCGGTACTGCTCCATGGTGCGCCCCGAGCGCCGGAGCGCCTCCTGGAAGGCCGCCTCCGAGCCGAACTGCGTCTGCACCTGGTTGATCTGCGCCTCCACCTGCGTCACCACGTCGGCGGCCTCGACGGTGGTCCCCGCCGCGCGCGCCGCCTCCAGCATCATCAGGTCGTCGACGCGCCGCCGCACGACGTCGCGCACCACCTGCTCGCGCCCCGCGGGGTCGGAGGGGACGGGCTGCCCCTGCGCCTGCATCGCCTCGAGCTCGATGAGGACGTCGGACCAGAGGAGCGAGGTGTCGCCGACGACCGCCACCACGCGGTCCCAGAGCTGCTCGCCCTGGGCGGGGGCGGGCTGCGCCGCCAGCGGCGCGGCGGCGAAGAGGAGGGCCAGGAGGCCCGCGGAGCGGAAGCGCATCGAAACCTGGGGGGTTCGGTACAGGCGGCGGGGCGCGCGCTCCGTCCGGAGCACGGCCGCCCCCGCCTCGAAAAAAGCCGCCCGGAAGAAATGCATCTTCCAGGCGCGCCGTTATATGCGGGAAGGGCGCGGCGGGTTCCGCCG
>DATACF010000491.1:0-6807 GCA_036259235.1 Longimicrobium sp.
CCGGAGCGCGCACGACCCGCTCCCGCCCGACCCGGCCACGGTGGCGCCCCCGCTCGACCCCACGCGCGCCAACCCGCTCTCCACGGCGGCCAGCTTCCTCTACACGGGCGACCGGCCGATCCAGGCCGGCGTGGCGCCGGGCGCCATCGACCCCGTGCGCGTCTCCGTCCTCCGCGGCCGCGCCATCGGGCTCGACGGCGCGCCGCTCTCCGGCGTCCACGTCACCGTCCAGGGGCACCCCGAGCTGGGGAGCACCCGCACCCGCGCCGACGGGTGGTACGACCTGGCGGTGAACGCCGGGACGCGCGTCGTCCTCCAGTACGCGAAGGACGGCTTCCTCCCCGCCCAGCGCAACGCCGAGCCGGTGGGGCAGGGCTTCGCGCCGGTGGACGACGTGGCGCTGGCCCGCCTCGACCCGCGGGTGAGCGCGGTCGACTTCGCGCGGCCGGTCTCCGCGGCGCGGGGGAGCGTGGTGAGCGACGCCGACGGGAGCCGCCAGGCCACGCTCTTCTTCGAGGGGGGGACGACGGCCGAGATGGTGATGCCCGACGGGAGCACCCGCCCGCTCTCGAGCGTCCACGTCCGCGTCACCGAGCTCTCGGTGGGCGAGCACGGGCGCGCGGCCGTCCCGGGGACGCTCCCCGGCGCCGCCGAGTACGCCTACGGGGTCGACCTCCGCGTCGAGGAGGCCGCCGCGGCGGGGGCGGCGCAGGTCCGCTTCAGCCGCCCGGTGACGCTCTACGTCGAGAACTTCGTCGGCTTCCCCGACGGCACCGCCGTCCCCACCGGGCACTACGACCCGGCCACCGCCAGCTGGGTCCCCACCGACGACGGGAGGGTGGTCCGCATCCTCTCGGTCGACGGCGGCGCGGCCACGCTCGACCTGGACGGCGACGGCGCGGCGGAAGGCGACTCGGCGCTGGCCGCGCTGGGGATCACCCTGGCCGAGCGCCAGGAGCTGGCTTCGACCTACGCGGCGGGGCAGAGCCTCTGGCGGGTGCGCGTCTCCCACTTCTCCAACTGGTGGTGCGGGTGGCCGTACAACCTCCCCCCCGACGCGCGCTACCCCGACGGCGACTACGAGCCCGAGAAGGAGAAGGACTGCGTCGACCTCGAGTCGGGGTCGGTCATCGAGTGCCAGAACCAGGCGCTGGGGCAGCGGGTGGCGGTGGCCGGGACGCGCTACACGCTCAACTACCGGAGCACCCGCGCGCCGGGACGCACCGCCGGGCGGACGCTCCAGATCACCCTCTCCCGCGACCAGGTCCCCGAGAACCTGCGGAGGATCGACCTCCACGTCTTCGTGGCGGGGCAGGCGCACAAGATGTCGTTCGACCCCGCCCCCAACCGGACGCACACCTTCACCTGGGACGGGAAGGACGCCTACGGGCGGGACGTGCAGGGCGGGGCGGCCATCGACGTCCGGGTGGGGTGGGTCTTCGACTACACCTACACCACCCCCGCGCCGAAGCTGAAGCGGACCTTCGGGGCGGCCTCGGGGCAGCGCCTCCCCTGCGAGTACGTCTGCGGCTACAACCGCGAGCCCCCGCAGCGCACCCTCTGGCAGGCGTTCACCGACACGCTCCGGGTGTGGAACGCCGGGGCGCACGGGAAGCTGGGCGGGTGGACGCTGGAGCCCCACCACGCCTACGACCCCGTGGGCCGCACCCTCTACCGCGGCGACGGCGAGCGGCGGAGCGCGGCCACGCAGCACCTCCAGATGGGGACGGTGGCCGGGACGGGGAAGTGGGAGTGCGGCTACTGGAACGCGCGCTACGACTGCATCGGCGACGGCGGCCCGGCGAAGGAGGCCCAGCTCTACGAGCCCACCGGCGTGGCCTTCGGCCCCGACGGGAGCCAGTACATCGTGGAGTGGCGGGGGAACCGGGTGCGGCGGGTGGCCCCCGACGGGACCATCACCACCGTGGCCGGCACCGGCGACTGGTGCGACTACGGCGACCTGGACCGCGACTGCGGCGACGGCGGGCCGGCGACCCAGGCGAAGCTCTCCTTCCCCTCCAAGGTGGCCGTCGCCCCCGACGGGACGCTGTACATCGCCGACACCTACAACACCGCCATCCGCCGGGTGGCCCCCGACGGGACCATCACCACCGTCGCCGGGAACAACACCTTCTGCAGCACCGCGCGCACCTGGCCGTGCGGCGACGGGGTGCCGGGGACCGAGGCGCACCTCGACTACGTCCGCGACGTGGCGCTCCACCCCGACGGGAGCCTCTACATCGCCGACGCGGGGAACGGGCTCATCCGCCGCCTCACCCCCGACGGGATCGTCACCATCGTGGCGGGCGACGGGACGGCGGACGGCTGCTGGGAGATGACCGGCCCCCGCCCGGCCCGCGAGGTCTGCCTGAGCTACCCCGAGGGGCTGGCCTTCGGCGAGGACGGGAGCGTCTACATCGCCGAGGGGTGGATGGACCGCGTCCTCCGCCTGGCCCCGGACGGGATCCTCCACGTGGTGGCCGGCGGGACCGACGGGTGCTACCCGCACGACGCCCCCTGCGGCGACGGCGGCCCCGCCACCCAGGCGCAGATGGCGTGGCCGCAGGCGCTCGCCTTCGGCCGCGACGGCGCCCTCTACGTCTCGGACGCGGGGAACGACCGGGTCCGCCGCTTCGAGGTCGGCGGGACGATCCGGACGGTGGCGGGGACGGGGAGCAGCGTGGGGTGCACGCGGAGCACCGACCTCTGCGGCGACGGCGGGCACGCGGCGGCCGCGCAGCTCGGCTGGCCCGACCAGCTCGCCTTCGGCCCCGACGGCGGCCTCTACATCGCCGACACCTTCAACGGGAAGGTCCGCCGGATCTCGCCCCCCCTCCCCGGCTTCACCGACGCCGACGCGGCGGTGGTCTCGGACGACGGCGCCGAGCTCTACCACTTCGACGACCGCGGCCGCCACCTCCGCACCCTCGATCCGCAGACGGGGATCGAGCTCTTCCGCTTCGCCTACGACGCGGCCGGCCTCCTGGCGGGGGTCACCGACGCCGACGGGAAGACGACCACGGTAGAGCGCGGCCCGGACGGGACGGCGCTCGCCGTCGTGGCCCCCGGGGGCGAGCGGACGGCGCTGGCGATGGACGGGGCGGGGTGGCTGGCCGAGGTGGCGAGCCCCGCCGGGCACGTCCGGGCCGAGTACACCCCGGGCGGGCTGATGACGGCGCTCGTGGACCCGCGCGGGAACCGGCGCGGCTACACCTTCGACGGCGCCGGCCGGCTGGAGCGCGCCGAAGACCCGGCGGGCGGGTCGCTGACGCTGGCGCGCGCCGCCGACGCGGCCGGCGACGGGGTGACGGTGACCACGGCGGGGGCGAAGACGCGCGGCTACCGCGTCGAGGAGCTCCCCGGCGGAGGCGAGCGGCGGGTGACCACCACCGCCGCCGGGCTCTCCACCACCGTCACCCACACTCCGCGCGGGGTGTGGACCACCCGCTGGGCCGACGGGACGACGCGCACCCTCACCGAGGGCGCCGACCCCCGCTTCGGGAGCCAGTCGCCCACGCTGAAGGGGCTGACGCTGGCCACCCCCGGCGGGCGGACGCTCTCGCTCTCCGGCGCGCGGCGGGCCACGCTGGCCGACCCGGCGAACCCGCTCTCCCTGACGGCCCAGCTCGACTCGGTGACGGTCAACGGGCGGAGCTACACCACCGCCTTCGACGCGGTGGGGCGGGTGCTCACCCACACCACGCCCACCGGGCGGCAGAGCGCCACCCGCCTCGACGCCGCCGGGCGGATCGTGGAGGCGCGCCCCGCCGGGCTGGAGCCGGTGCGGTACGAGTACGACGCCGGGGGGCGGCTGGCGGCCACCGTCCACGGCGGGCGGCGGCGGACGCTGGAGTACGACGCCGCGGGGCGGATCGAGCGCGTCACCGACCCCCTGGGCCGGAGCGAGACGTACGTCTACGACGCGGCCGGCCGCCTCGCCGTCCAGCGCCTCCCCGACGGGCGCGAGATCGCGTACGGCTACGACGCGGGCGGGAACCTGGCCTCGGTGACCCCGCCCTCGCGCCCGGCGCACGCGCTCGCCTACACCCCGCTCGACCGCGAGGGGGCGTACACCGCCCCCGCGGTGGGGGCCGACTCGGCGGCGCTCCGCTACGTCTACAACGCCGACCGGCAGGTCGACCGGGTCGTCCGCCCCGACGGGGGGGAGATCGTCTTCGGCTACGACGGGGGCGGGCGGCTGCAAACGGTGGAGACCCCCGTGGGGACCACCTCGCTGGCCTACGACGCGGCGACGGGGAAGGTGGCCTCCATCACCGCCCCCGGCGGCGGGACGCTGGCCTACGCCTACGACGGGTGGCTCCCCCTCCAGACCACCTGGTCGGGGGAGGTGAGCGGGTCGGTGGCGATGCGCTACAACGCCGACCTCTGGGTGGTGGCCCAGAAGGTCAACGGCGACAGCGTCCCCTTCGCATACGACCGCGACGGCCTCCTCACCCGCGCCGGCGCCCTCACCGTCGCCCGCGCCGCCGCCAGTGGGCTGGTGACGGGGACGACGCTGGGGAGCGTGACCACGCGCCGGGGCTACACTCCGCTCGGCGAGCTGTCCGGTGACACCGTCCGCTTCGGCGCCGCCCTCCTCTACGCCTCCGCCTACACCCGCGACGCGCTGGGGCGGGTGGCGGGCGCCGTCGAGACGGTGGGCGGGGCCACGGCGGCGTACGTCTTCGACTACGACTCGGCCGGGCGGCTGCGGACGGTGACCCGCGACGGGGTCGCGGTCGAGTCGTACGCGTACGACGACAACGGGAACCGCACCTACGCGGCGGGGCCCGGCGGCGCCGCGTCGGCCGATTACGACGCGCAGGACCGGCTGGTGGCGTACGGCGACGCCGCGTACGCCTTCGGGGCCGGGGGCGAGCTGCGCACCCGCGCGGTGGGGGCCGACACCACGCGCTACACCTACGACGCGCTGGGGAACCTCCGCGCGGCCGAGCTCGCGGGCGGGACGCGGATCGACTACCTGGTCGACGGGCAGAACCGCCGGATCGGGAAGAAGGTGGACGGGGTCCTGGTGCAGGGCTTCCTCTACCAGGACCAGCTCCGCCCGGTGGCCGAGCTCGACGGGGCGGGGCAGGTGCGGACGCGCTTCGTCTACGGGACGCGGGCGGGGGTGCCGGACTACATGGTCCGCGACGGGCGCACCTACCGGATCGTGGCCGACCCGCGGGGGAGCGTCCGGATGGTGGTCGACGCGGCCACCGGCGCGGTGGCGCAGCGGATCGACTACGACGCCTACGGGCGCGTCCTCCTCGACACCAACCCCGGCTTCCAGCCCTTCGGCTTCGGCGGCGGGCTCTACGACCGGCACACGGGGCTGGTGCGGCTGGGGGCGCGCGACTACGAGGCGGGGACCGGGCGGTGGACGGCGCGCGACCCGCGCGGCTTCGCGTCGGGGAACGCCAACCTCTACGCCTACGTCGGCGGCGACCCGGTCAACTACGTCGACCCGGACGGGCAGATCGCCTTCCTCGCCTTCGTGTGGGCGCTGGTGGAGGGCGGGCTGACCGCGATGGACATCTGGGACGTCCTCAAGGAGATGCTCAGCGCCTGCCCCGACAAGGGAAAGGCGCTGGCGGCCGCGGGGAGCCTCCTGGCCGGCGCCTTCCTCCCCGGCGGCAACTACGACGACATCCCCGTCATCGGGCGGTGGTTCGACACGGCGGTCGCGGAGGCGTGGCCCGGCCACCGGACCCTCAACATCCCCCAGCAGCAGTGGACGCCGGAGATCAACCGGGGGTGGATCCAGGACATCATCGATCGCGGGCAGGACGTCTACCTCGCCTCGCCGCAGACGATCGAGAACATCTGGGACAACGCCCGCGACGCCCTGCGCCCCTTCGGCGAGGAGCTGATGCAGCTGCTGGACGCGGGGTACAGGCAGGTGGGCGACTGGATGCGCGCGCCGGGGAACGCGCCGCGCCCGCGCCCCAGCGGCCGCCCCAACGCGGCGGGCGCGGCGGCGGCGGGGGTGGCCGGGGCGGCCGCCATCTGCAAGTGCCCGTGACG
Source organism: Longimicrobium sp. (assembly GCA_036259235.1). GTDB lineage: Bacteria > Gemmatimonadota > Gemmatimonadetes > Longimicrobiales > Longimicrobiaceae > Longimicrobium. The sequence continues at coordinate 6,028 of DATACF010000491.1, forward strand.
TCTCGAACCCCGAGGAGCGCGTGCCGACCGACGTGATGGACGAGGCCCTCGACCTCCTGGCCGAGGTGGAGGCGATGCGCCCGGGGTACCTCCGCCAGCCGCTCCCCGCGGCGGCGGACGCCCCCCCGGAGCGGCTGGCCCGGCTCTTCGCCGGGGCGCCGCCCGAGGCGCGGGCCCAGATGTCGGGGCTGGTGACGCAGCGCGTGGCCGACTTCCTCCTCGCCTTCGCCGAGCGGATGGCGAGCCTGGCCGTGCGCGAGCGCTCGCCCGACCGGCTCCGCCTGGGGCTGGCGGCGGTGGCGCTGGAGGACTTCCGCTACGACTCCCGCGAAGACCTCCTGGTCCTCGCCCCCCTGTATCACGCCGCCGGGAAGATCGGCGCCGACCCCCGCGACCTCTTCGACGAGGCGGCGGCGCTGGCGCCGGGCGCGGGCGCGGACGGGCTGCGAAGCTTCCTCCGCCACCGCGACCTCCACCGCATCCTGGACGCCCTGGGCTACCGCGAGTCGGCGGACGCGGACGGCTTCCGGTACGAGCGGACGTGGTAGCCCCGATCCCCTTTCCCGTTCCGACGAGGACGACGATGCGTCTCCCGATCTCCCTCGCGGCGCTCCTCGCGATCGCCCTGGCCGTGGCGCCCCCGCTCGCCGCGCAGGGGCCCGGGGCGGCGCCCTCCGGCGGCCCCCGGGGGGGGGGGGTGGAGCGCCCGGCCGACTGGGACCCGGTGGCGTTCCTCCTGGCGCACCGCGACTCGCTGGCGCTCACCCGCGACCAGGTGGC
>DATACF010000492.1:0-5122 GCA_036259235.1 Longimicrobium sp.
GCGCGGGGCGGCGGACCGCGGCGCGGGGGCGGGGGGGAGGCGGACCGCCTGGCGGAGCTCGCCCTGGAGCCCCGGCGCCAGCGTGCCGATCGCCTTCTCCACCCGCGTCCCGGCGGCGGTGACGTCCGCGCGGACGCCGCCCGCGCTGTCGGGGAGCGCCGCCACGGGGTCCTCGACGAAGAGGTGGAGGACCGCCCCGGCCAGCGGCGCGGGCGTCCCGTTGGTGACGGTGGCGACGACGGTGTCCTCGCCGTTCCACGCGACCTCGGGCGGCACGTCGAGGCGCACCTCCACCCGCCCCGCCGCGGGCGCGCCCTGCGGCGCCCCCTCCGGCGTCTCCTCGCGAGGGCGGTCGCGGCACCCCGCCGCCACCGCGGCGAGCGCGATCATCGCCGCCGCCGCCCGCCCGAGCCGCCCCGCCCGTGTCGTCGCCATCCCGGTTCGCCACCCTCTCGCATGCGTGGATTCGGAGCCCCGGTTTTGCGTGGCGGGGCGCGCGCTCTATTTTGTCGCCGGCGCGCCGCCCGCGACAGGGCGCGCGGACCGACCGAGGACGCCCGATCCCGATCCGATGACCGACGACAGCAGCCTCGCCGAGCGGGGCACGGACAATCCCACGCTCAACCGCTCGGTGCGGATGGGCGGCGCCACCGAGGACGAGCGGCTCCTCGTCGCTCCCAACCAGGACCCCGGCGCGGCGAGCTTCGTCCACACCGACCCGTGGCGCGTCTTCCGCATCATGGGCGAGTTCGTCGACGGGTTCGACGCGCTGGCCGAGCTGGGGCCGGCGGTCACCATCTTCGGCTCGGCGCGCGTCCCCCCGGGCGCGCCCGAGTACGAGACGGCGCGCGAGACGGCGCGGCGCCTGGGCGAGGCCGGGTTCACCGTGATCACCGGCGGCGGGCCCGGGATCATGGAGGCGGCCAACCAGGGGGCGCACGAGGCGGGGGCGATGTCGGTGGGGTGCAACATCGAGCTCCCCTTCGAGCAGCACATCAACCCGTACGTCGACGTCGCCATCAACTTCCGCTACTTCTTCGTGCGGAAGACGATGTTCGTCAAGTACGCCGAGGCGTTCGTCATCTTTCCCGGCGGCTTCGGGACGCTCGACGAGCTCTTCGAGGCGCTGACGCTGATCCAGACGGGGAAGGTGCGCGACTTCCCCGTGATCCTCTTCGGCTCGGCGTACTGGAAGGGGCTCCTCGACTGGGTCCGCGGCACCCTCCTGGCCGAGGGGAAGATCTCCCCCGAGGATGTCGATCTCCTCGTCGTCACCGACGACCCGGCCGAGGTCTGCCGCGTGATCCTCGACTGCCACGACCGCCTCTGCGCCGCGCCGAAGCAGGATGATTCGATCGTGCCGGCGAAGCGCGGCGGGATGCGGAAGCCGATGGCGTCGAAGCCGGAGGTCCCGGCCGCGCAGGACCCGTCGACGCCGGCCGAGCCGGAGAAGCACGCCGCGGAATAGACCCGAAGTACGGGAGCGCGGACGCCACGAGCGGCGTTCCGCGCCCCGCGTACTTTCGTGCTCACGTACTTTCGTACTCCGTACTTTCGTACTCCGTACTTCGGAGCGGACCCATGTCGAAGAGCAAGTTCCTGAGCGGGAAGCGGATCGAGCCCACGCGGATCGGGCCGGGGCTGTCGGTCACCGAGCTGGTCGACGGCACCTTCCAGGCGTACAACGCGGCGCGTCTGCGGGAAGCGTGTCACCTGCTGACGAAGAAGATGCTCGATGACGATGTCACCATCGGGCTGACGATGACGGGGGCGCTCACTCCGGCGGGGCTGGGGATGAGCGCGGTGATCCCGCTGATCGAGGCGGGGTTCGTCGACTGGATCATCTCGACGGGCGCCAACCTCTATCACGACACGCACTTCGGGATCGGGCTGGAGCTCCGGCAGGGGTCGCCGCAGATCTCGGACACGGTGCTGCGGGAGGAGGAGGTCGTCCGCATCTACGACATCTTCTTCGACTACTCGGTGCTGCTGGACACCGACGCCTTCTTCCGGCAGATCATCACCGCCCCGGAGTTCCAGCGGCCGATGTCGACCGCCGAGTTCCACTACCTCTGCGGGAAGTACGTCGCCGCGCGCGAGGCCGAGCTGGGGATCGGGCGGAAGTCGCTGCTGGCGGCGGCGTACGAGCACGCGGTGCCGATCTACACCTCGTCGCCGGGTGACTCGTCGATCGGGATGAACGTGGCGGCCAAGGCGCTGCAGGGGAACAAGCTGACCTTCGACGTCAACGCCGACGTCAACGAGACGGCGGCCATCGTGCTGGAAGCGAAGCGCTCGGGCGGGAAGTCGGCGATCTGGATCCTGGGCGGCGGCTCCCCGAAGAACTTCGCGCTCCAGACCGAGCCGCAGATCCAGGAGGTGATGGGGATCGACGAGCGCGGGCACGACTACTTCCTCCAGGTCACCGACGCCCGCCCCGACACCGGCGGCCTCTCGGGCGCCACGCCGGCCGAGGCGGTGAGCTGGGGGAAGATCGACCCCGACCGCCTCCCCGACGCCGTGGTCTGCTACCTCGACAGCACCATCGCGCTCCCCATCCTGGCCGCCTACGCCATGGACAACCACGCGCCGCGCCCCCCGAAGCGCCTCTTCGACCGCCGCGACGCCATGATGGCCCGCATCACCGCCGAGTACGAGAAGTCCGAGCGCAACGAGTCGAGCCAGGAAGCCGCCCGCGAGCACGCCGTGCACGAGGGGAGCATGCTGGAGCGCGACCGGTAGCCGTCGGAGCGGGGTGTGCGTTCTCTCGGCCCTGGATTACCTTGGTTGAGAGAGTCCGTCCGCGACATTTGAACGCAGGGAGTGACGCATGGTCGCGCCGTCGCTGAGTGAAAACGATCTGAAGGCCGCGCTCGTGGAGGTCCTCCAGGAGCGCGGCGACCTGCGCGAGGAGGTCTTCCGCCTGCTCGACGTGCCGGATTGAACACCGCGTTCGCCACCTTCTTCCTACGCGACTTGCGGAAGCTCCCTGACGCCGCGGTTCGGGAGCAGGCGCGGTCCGCCATTCTCTCCGTCGAAGCGGCGCCGGATCTCCGCTCGGTCCCGAAAACTGAAGAAGCTCAGCGGCAGTGGGCCGTACTACCGCATCGCATCGGCGACCACCGGATCGGGCTGCGTGTCGAGGGGGATGCTGTGACCTTCGTGCGTGTCCTTCCTCGCAGAGACATCTATCGCGACTTCCCCTGAGTCATGGCGGCCCGCGCCAGGCAGCATCGCTCTCGAGTAACCAATTCCCTTTCACTGAGGTTGCTATGGCCCTGAGTAACATCGCCATGCAAACTCCTCTATTTGGCTGACGATCATTGAAACGCTCGGAAAACGAGCGATATCCTCCCCACTTCATAGCCGGAAGGAAGCCCATAATGCGTGCTCCCGCGTGGATCCTGCTGGTCCTTGTCGCCGTACTGGCCGGTTGCCGTGACGACCCCACCCGGCCGCGCCCCGAGCAGCCGGGAATGCGCGCGGCGCCGCTGCGGCTGGAGCCCGGCGTCGCCGAATCGGCCACGCGGCACCTCCGCTGGGCCTACGCGGCCGCGGACTCGGTGCGCTTCCGGACCGGCGAGGAGATCCTGGTGCCGGAGTCGGCGCAGGGCGCGCTCGTGTTCATCACCAACGGCGCGGGGGACCCGCTCTTCGCCGCGGTGGCCGGCGCGACGGAAGACGTGACGCTGGGCCCGCGCAGCACCGTCCTCGCGCTGGTCCAGATGGCGCTTCGCGTGCCGTACCGGGACCTGTCACGCGCGACCGCCGAGCCGGCCATCGCCGCGCACCCGTCGTTCGCGCAGGCCGTGGCGCGGCTGGGGGCCGCGGCGAGCCAGGGGACGTCCTACCTCTCGGCGCCGCAGGCGATGGCGAGCGTCGCCGAGATCGCGCGCGACGTGGGGCTCGCGCTCCGTCCCCCGCCGCCCGCGCCCCCCGCGCCGCCCGCGCCCGCGGCGGCCGAGAAGCTCTACCCGATCGGCATCCTTCCCGTCGGCGTGCTGGAAGGAGAGGGGACGGAGTACACGGTGCGCAACATCGCGCCGCTCTACTGGAGCGTGCGGAGCGAGGACGCCGTCACGGGCCAGGTGATCGGAACGAAGACCACGCCGCCGAACTCGGCCAGCCTCTTCCAGGTCCCTCCGATCCCGCTGAACCCCACCGAGACCCCCCTCCGCGGCATCAACGGCGCCGCCCGGGTGAGCGCCGAGGAGGACTTCTCCCAGAACCTCCTCCGCGCGGGGTCGGAGTTCCTGCGGTGGGCGCTGGAGATGGCCGGGTGGCAGGTGACTCCGGGCGAAGCCTCGAACCTGAACGCGATCGGCCAGGGGCTGCGGCCGGAGCACATCGCCACCCTGGAGCAGGCGGAGAGCGCGGGCGAGGCCATCGGCGCGCTCCTGGACCTGCTGGCCGACGTGGTGGAGGACCTGGCGGACTACCTCCCCCGGGTGGGGTATTCGTACCTGCGGCTGGAGCTGCGCTCGCTGGGCGGCATCAACCTGCCCCTGGAGCTGATCGACCAGGCGTGGTTCCTGGTGAGCTGGAACGTGTACCACGGCGCCCGGGCCGAGGTGACGATCTGCCAGGACGAGGAGACGCTGGTGGATTGCGGCGTGCTCGACGCCTCGCTGAACGGGGTGACGGTCCTGGGGAGCAAGACGGTGCGCGGGGGATACGGCCACCTGCGCTGCGACTTCGACGTCGGTGGAAGCGCAAAGGGCGGCGATTCGGGAACGTGGCGGAACGTGATCGCTATCTTCCCGTTCCCGGGATCGCTGGACGATCCTCGTGCCGCGAGGTTCTTCGACCGATCGTACTTCCGCTCGGGGGAGCGCCTGGCGGGGAACGGGTACGTCTACCAGGACTACCAGGACGGCGACGGCAAGCCGGCCTGGCCCAGCTTCAACGCGACGCTGATCTTCAGCTACGCCCTGGCGTCCGATGCCAGCAAGACGCGCAGCGTGAGCATGCTCGTGACGTGCCTCGGCGGCGCCGGGGGGTCGCCGGCCGCGCCGTCGCCCCCGGCGGACCCCCATCCGGCGGCGCGGGTGCGCACGGGAGGAGGCGCGGCGGCGCGGTAGGCCGGGCGCGGATCATCGGCGCCCGTCGCGGGTACTGGCCT
>DATACF010000493.1:0-3801 GCA_036259235.1 Longimicrobium sp.
GGCGGGCGCTGCGCTCCAGCGCCCGCCGCTCCTGCATCCCGGTGAGGTCCCCCCGGCGCGCGCTGGCCTCCGCCATGCCGGCCACGGCCGTCACCTCAGCCACCCGAAGCAACAGGCGCGCGGCGGAGCGCGCGGCGCGCCAGAGGAGCGCGAGCCCGCCGGCCACGGACAGCACGCCCACCGCGCCGGTCAGCGCGCCCTCAAGCACCGGACCCCTGGAGGGGAGCCGGGCCCCGGTCGCGCCGCAGCGCGGCCACGCGGGAGGGGAGGGTCTCCCGCGGACCGGACGGAAGGGACGCCAGGACCGGGGCCGTGGCGGCACCGTACGCGAATCGCCAGTTCCGGGACGCCGTTTCCGGAGCGGCCATGGAGCCGGGGGCGGGAGGGGCGGAGGAGTGGGGGCGCCGGCCCGGGAAGTATAGGGGCCCCGCCTCCGGGGCGACAAGACCGGCCCCGCCCGGGGGACGCAAGCTCGCACGAATCATGCACTTGGAGGATCCAGGACGAACGCACTTCCAGCCCGAACCCGGAGTGGACCGATGAGCCTGAAGAAGAAAGCCCTCAAGGCGGCCGGATACGCGGTGGCCCCCAAGCTGAGCTTCCTGGTGCACAACCCCCGCAAGGCGGCCTTCGCCAAGGCGGGGGCGTGGGCGGGCGGCATGCTCGCCGAGCGGATGGTGCCGGAGCGCTTCCGTCCGCAGCGGCGCTCGCCGGGGATGACGGCGGCCAAGGGGCTGGGGGCGGCGGCGATCGCCGCGCCGCTCGGCTGGTGGCTGGGGCGCCGGATGATGGAGCGGCAGGGCGCGGGGCGGGCGGCGGGGTGGAGGGGAGCTCGTAAGTCGCGGATCGGGATGAGGTTCTCCCCTCACCACGCACGCCCACCGCGTGCGGGGGGAGGGGCCGGGGGAGGGGGGCGCGCGGTGCCCGCGGCATGCGACGTCACTCCGCCCATCACGAAGGAGCCGACCACGCCTGCGACGTTGCATGAGGGATGCGGGCCCGAAGGGCGAAGACCCTGGCGGGGGGGGAATGCGAAGACGGCCGCGATTCCGTGAGGGAACCGCGGCCGCCGTGGAGTCCGCCAGGGGCTTCGCGCCGTTGGAAACGGTAGTATCGTTTCCTACGGCGCCCGCAGCCCGGCCCCGCGCAGCGGGGACATGCCCAGCACCGCAGTTCGCAGTTGCGGTTCCAGCGGAAACCGCCCCCGCGACGAAGCGGAGGCAGCGAGAGGAAGGTCTAGCGGGAGGAAGGCGAAGGAGACGGCTCGACCCCGACGTCCTCCCCGGAGACCGGCCGCCCGTCCCCGTCCCCGTCGGCGGAGAGCGCGCCCAGGAGCCGCTCGGCCGCCCGCTGCAGCACCTCGCGGGCGTTGTCGTACGAGATGGACGAAAGCGCATCGGGCAGCGGGAGCCAGACGCACTCGGTGATCCCCTCCTCGACCTGCGGGCACGTCTCCCCGTCCGGCGACTCGATCAGGTAGAAGTGGCAGAACTTGTGGATCAGCCGTCCCCGGAAGCGGAAGTACCAGTCGATGGTCTGCAGCCGCGCCTCCAGCCGCAGCTGCGTCAGCCCCGTCTCCTCCTCCACCTCCCGCAGGGCCGCGTCGGCCGCCGTCTCCTCCCCCTCGAGGTGCCCCTTGGGAAACCCCCAGTGCGAGTACCGGTCGCGGATGAGGAGGATGTGCGCCTCCTCGCCCCGCCAGCGGTAGATGACCCCGCCGGCGCTGGTCTCGACCACCGCCCGGGGCTGCTGCCCGCCCCCCCCGCCGGCGCCGCCGCGCCCGCGCCCCCGCCGGCGCCGGTTAGGCACCGCCGAGCCGCTCCAGGATCTGCACCGCGTTGGTCGCGGCGCCCTTGCGGAGGTTGTCGGCCACCACCCAGAGGTGGAAGGTGCGCGGGACCTCGGGGTCGCTCCGCACCCGCCCCACGAAGACTTCGTTCCGCCCCGCGATCTCGTACGGCGTGGGGAACCCCTCCGCCCCCCCCGCCATCAGGATCCCCGGGAAGATCACCAGCGCCCGCCGGAGCGCGTCCAGCGTCAGCTCCCTCTCGGTCTCCACCATCACCTGCACCGAGTGCCCCACCTCGACGGGGACGCGGACGCAGGTGGCGGCCACGGGGAGGTCGGGGAGGCCGAGGATCTTCCGCGTCTCGCCGATCATCTTCCGCTCCTCCTGCGTCCACCCCTCGGCGTCGAAGCCCCCGATCTGGGGGACGACGTTCCCCGCGATCCGCCGGGTGAAGGGGGAGCCCTCGACCGGCGCCCCCAGCTTCGCCGCCTGGAGCCCCTCCCCCTCCACCTCGCGGCGGAGGACCTCGCGCCCCGTCTCGCCCGCGCCGCTCACCGACTGGTAAGTCGTCGCCACCACCCGGGCCAGCCCCGCCGCCTTCCGGAGCGCCTGGAGGACGACGACCATCTGGATGGTGGAGCAGTTGGGGTTGGCGATGATCCCCTTCGGCCGCTCGGCGATCGCCGCCGCGTTCACCTCGGGGACCACCAGCGGCACCTCGGGGTCCATCCGCCACGCCGACGAGTTGTCGATGACCACCGCGCCCTCGTCGGCCGCGCGGGGCGCCCACTCCAGCGAGCGGTCGCCGCCGGCCGAGAAGAGCGCCACGTCGACCCCGCGGAAGGACCCCGGCTTCGGCGCCTCGACGGTCCACTCGCGCCCGCCCCACCGCACCGTCCTCCCCGCCGAGCGCTCGGAGGCGAGGAGGGTGAGCCGGTCGACGGCGATCCGCTTCTCGGCGAGGACGTCGAGCATGGTGCGCCCCACGGCGCCGGTGGCCCCCAGGACGGCGACGTGCATGGTCAGCGCTCCGCCACGGCGGTCTCGGGCGCCATCTCCAGCGCGAACGCCGCGTGGAGGGCGCGGAGGGCGTCGTCCTCCTTGTCCCCGGGGACGAGGAGGGTGATGGAGATCGACGAGGTCGACGCCCCCTGCACCTCGACGCCCGCGTCGAGGAGCGCGCGGAAGGCGCGGGCGTAGACGCCGGGGCGGCCGTGCATCCCGCTCCCCACCAGCGCGATCCGGGCGAGCCCGCCGTGGGCGGCCACGTGCGCGCCGCCCCCCAGCCGCTCCGCCACCTCGCGCACCACTCGGCCGGCCCCCTCCGCCGCCTCCTCGGCGACGGTGAGCTGCACCTGCATCCGCCCGTCGGCCTCGAACGACTCGTTGACCATGTCGACGCTCACCCCGGCCCCCGAGAGCGCCTCGAGGAGCTCGGTCTGGGTCCGCATCCCGGCCGGGAGCCCCCGCGCCACCACCTTGGCCTGGCCGCCCTTGCTGGCGAGCCCGGTGATCACCAGCGCTTCCATCCCCGTGGGTGTCCGTGTGATGAGCGTCCCGCGCGGCCCGTCGCCGTCGTCGTCGCGGAAGCTCGAGAGGACGCGGATGTCGACGCCGAAGCGGGCGCCGATGTCCACGGCCCGTCCATGCATGACCTGCGCCCCCGAGGTCGCCATCTCCAGCATCTCGGCGTGGCGGATCTGGGGGATGACGCGCGCCCCCTCCACCCGCCGCGGGTCGGCCGTGTAGACCCCGTCGACGTCGGTGAAGATCTCGCACCGGTCGGCCTCCAGCGCCGCCGCCAGCGCCACCGCCGTCGTGTCCGAGCCCCCTCGCCCCAGCGTCGTCACCTCCCGCTTGTACGAGACGCCCTGGTAGCCCGCGACGATCACCACCTTGCCGAGGGCCAGCTCGTCCTGGATGCGGTAGGGCCGCACCTCGATGATGCGCGCCTGCGCGTGCGCGTCGTCGGTGATGATGCCGCTCTGGCTCCCGGTGAAGCTGATCGCGGG
>DATACF010000494.1:0-2188 GCA_036259235.1 Longimicrobium sp.
CCCCCGCTCCACGGCCCCGAGCCGCGCCGGGCGGAGCGCCGCCTCGGGGTCGGCCGCCGGACCCGGCGCGCAGGCGGGGCGGGCGCGCTTCATCGCGGGCCAGGGGGTGCGGTGCACGTCGCGCTCCAGGCGCAGCTCCACGCCGCTCTCGCCGTCGTGGAAGCAGAGCCCCCGGCGGGCCGGAGCGCGCGACTCGGCCAGCGCGGCCACGGCCGAGAGCATCGCGGCCAGGTATCGCAGCGAATCGCCCGCAGGGAGGGCGTCCGCGGCGTCTTCCAGCACCATGCAGCACGTGCCGTCGTCCGCGACCGTCCACAACGACGGCTCGACCTCCCGGCGGAGCATGCGGGGGAGCCGCTCCCGCCGGGTGAGCTTCACGCCCCACACCGGGTGCTCCGGCTGGCCGAACGGGTCGCGGTAGTCCGGCGCGTGGGTGAAGACGGTGATGACGTGCCCGTGCCCCAGCGGGGGCGTGACCACGACCGCCGAGTCGCGGCCGCGCCACCGCGCCAGCAGCGCCTCCCGCTCGTCCAGGCGCTCCCAGGGCCGGGCGCGCCAGAAGCGGGCGGCGGCGGCGACGAAGACGGCCGAGTCCTCCGCGGCCAGCCCGCTCCACCCGTCCACCGGTCCCAGGTCGCGGGCGACCTCCGGCTCGTCGAGGAGGGCGGCGAGCTCCCGGATCGCCCGCTCCGTCTCGCGCATGGCCGACACGCGGACGTCCACGCCGTGCGCGTCCAGCTCGGCGGCGAGGAGGCCCGCCACGCCCCCGTCGCGCACCCGCAGCCGCCGCGGATACCCGCCCGCCTGCCGCGCGACTTCGTGGACCGCCTCGCCCAGGAGCCGCGCGACGTCGGAGGCCGAGGCGCAGGCGGAGGCGTCGAGGAGCTCGTCTTCGACCACGTCGCCTTCTCCCATGACGACGAGCATGGCGCGGGCGGGGGCGCTCCCCCGCCAGGGCTCGTCGAGCGGGAGGACGTCGGCCTTCCAGGTGGGGACGTGCCGGAGCCAGTCCAGCGAGTCCGCGTCGTCGCCTGGCCCCAGGGCAAGACCGTGCATGCCCGCCTTCCGGTCGAGGATGGGTGGATCGGGAAAACCCGCGCCGCGCCAGGGGCGGCGCGGCGTAAGTGACGAAAGAATACACGTTCTTCCGCCCGATCGAAAGCCCTTCCGGGGAGGGGCGGACGAGAGACGGCGAGGCGAGACGGCGAGTGGCGGAGAATCCTTGTCCCGCGCCCGTCCGGCTCTCACCATTCCGGGCTGGCGCCCTCGCCTCGAGGGCGCGGTCGCGGAACGATGGCCCGTCCTTCATTCGCTCTCCTCCATCTTCCTCCCGGAGCCGGCCTCCCGTGCGTCCTCCCGCCTCCCGCGCCTTCCGCCGCGCCGCGTACCGAACGGCGCTCTTCGTCTTCCTCTGCGGGAGCGTGGGGAGCCACACGCCGCCCGGGTGGCCGCTCCTGGGGGCGCTGGCGAGCGCGGTCCCGGAGCGGGCCATCGCGCCGAGGCTCTCGATCACCTCCGTGTACCGCGCGTGCCCTTCGGCGTTGCGCGATGGCGAGACGATCCCCCGGACCGACTGCGGGCCGCTCCCCGGGCGCGAGGGCCGCGCGCGGGGGGTCGACGCGGTCCAGCGCAGGGCGGCACGGATGCGCCGGCTCCGGCTGGATTCGGACGCGCTGCAGGCGCAGGGGCTCCTTGACCTCCTCGCGGCCGACAGCGTGGGAAATTCGCTGGGGCAGTCCATCTCTTCCTTCGACCTGTCGCGGCGGCGGTCGAAGCGCCGCGCCTCCGTGCTGGCGGACCAGGCCGCCGCACACCTGCTACGCGCCGAACGGACGCAGAGCGTGAAAGAGCTGGCGCAGGCCCTCGAACTCGCGCAGGAAGCCACCGGGCTGGAGCCCGGGAACCCGGTCGCGCTCTTCAACCGGGCGCTGGCGCTGGACCGGCTGGCGGTGGACGGGCGGGCGGTGGAGGCGTGGGAGGCGTACCTGGCGGTCGACTCGACCTCCGAGTGGGCGGGGGAGGCGCGGGCGCGGGTCCACGCGCTGGCGCCCCCCCACCCGGCGCCCGCGCCCCCGGTCTCGGCCGATTCCGCCGGCCGCGTGGAGGCGTACGTGGCCGCCGCTCCGCTGGAGGCGCGCGAGCTGGGGTGGGACCGGCTCCTGGGGGAATGGGCCGAGGCGGTGTTGGG
>DATACF010000495.1:0-2338 GCA_036259235.1 Longimicrobium sp.
CGGTCCGCGCCCCGCTTCGCGTAACGGAACGGCAGGTCTCACACAGAGGTTCTCCCCCTCTCCCAAGGGTTGGGAGAGGGGGCCGGGGGGTGAGAGCCGACGACGCCGGCGCCGCGCACCCCCACCCGTCGCCCCCACCAGAACGAAAGTCCCTCTCCCGTAGTTCGGGAGAGGGACAGGCGGCGAGCCCAAGGCGAGTCGCCAGGGTGAGGGCCTCGCGCCGCAGGCGCCCCGCTGTTCAGGGGTGCGGAGAAAGTGCGAGGAAGCGCGGGGGACCTCCTCCTCGGGTCAGGAGCCTCCGGTCGCGCGCCTCAGAGCCCCGCCGCCTACAGGTCCCGCTCGTTGATCCGGCGCGTGGCCTCGTTCCACACTGCCTGGAGCGAGTCGCCGTTGGCGCGGAAGATCTCGAGGCACTCGCGCGGGGGGAGCTCCTTCTGGCCGAAGAGCTGGAGGTGCGGCGGGTCGAAGGGATTGGTCCAGCGGCCGCCCCAGGTGAGCCCCAGCCGCTCGCCCTCCTCGCCGATGGCCTTCTGCACCTCGAAGAAGCGCTTGCGGAGCGCCGCCGGGCCGCTGGGGACGTCGAAGCGGATCTTCCCCTCCAGGACCGGATAGGCGTCGATCGCCAGGCCGTAGTTGTGGTTGCTGAAGCCGCCGCGGGCGTTGGTCACCGTCCCCGCGCAGTTCTTCCGGATGCACTTCAGCTCGCCGTTGACCAGGTGGCGCCCCTTCTTGAAGATCGCGTCCTGCTCCTTGAAGGTCCGCCGCCCGTCGGAGATCCGCATCTGCATCCCCTTCTTCGCCAGCGCCGCCACCACCCCCAGCACCCGCTTCCGCAGCTCCGGGTGCACCCCGTCCAGCAGGCTGCGCGGGTCAAAGTTGCCGGCGTCGTTCGGCACCACCACCACCGGCGGGAGCTTCACCGACTGCTCCAGCGCCGCCAGCGTGAAGCGCCCCACCTTCCCCAGGAACCCCGGGTCGATCTGCATCCCCTTCGACCGCTGGAAGGCGGCCACGGCGCCCTCCGTGTCCTTCCCGAACTTCTCGTCGGCCTGGATGGACAGGAGCCGCTGCACGTGGGCGACGGCCTCGCCGCGGTGCCCCTTCTCGAGGATCTTGCTCCCGGCGCGCACCTCGTCGAGCGACGGCGCGGGGGTGAAGGTGAGGGTGGCGGTGGGCGTGAGCATGGGCAGCTTCCTGTTGAGGGGCGGGGTTCTGCGGGGGAGTCCTGAGTCCTGAGTCCTGAGTCCCCAGAGCCGGGGACGAGCACGAGCGGCCGCCGTGTCATTCCGAGCGTAGCCGGGGAATCCAGCCCGGTCCGATGCGAGGCCGGCTTCGCGCCTGGGGGCCGGCCTCGCGGCTCGCGCAGTAGATTCCTCGGGCGCCGCCCGGCATCGGCGCGAGACGGGTCCGGTGAGGCGGCGCCGCTCGGAATGACAGCCGGCGCGATCCGGCACTCGGCACTGGGCACTCAGCTCTGGACTTTTCTCTCTACGTCGTGATCTCCTTCTCGATCTTCCTCGCGATCCTCGCGATCTTCTCGCCCCACTGCTTGTCCGTGGCGTACATCACGTTCATCCCGTGGGTGGCGTCGCCGAGGCAGGGCTTCTGGCGGAAGTGCTTGCCGCCGGGGCGGAGGTAGAGGGCGTCGACCTTCCCCATCACGAAGTCGATGCACGTCGCATGGTCGGGGAACCCCTTGGCGCTGGCGAAGGGGGTGGCGTCGAAGGCCGACCAGCCGAAGAGGTTGTTCTTCTCGCGGAAGATCTTCGACTTCCCCCACCCGGTCTCGTGGATGGCGTGGGCGAGGATGTAGGTGGCGTTGATCCCGTGCTTCTTCGCCGCCGCCATCACCGCCTCGCCGATCCCCGCCATGGCCGGCGCCATCCGCTCCAGGTACGCGTCGATCTTCTCGGCCGACAGCGGCGAGGGGCGCGTCTTGAGGTCGCTCGCCGGCGAGAACGGCTCGCCGGCGGGGGAGACGGAGAGGGGTGGGAGCGCGGGCGACGCCTCCAGCGCCGTCAGCGTGATCCGCCCCACCTTCCCCTCGAAGGCGTGGTCGATCGGGAGGTTCTTCCGCCTCTGGAAGACCGCGACGGCCCCGGCGGTGACGCTGCCGAACTTCCCGTCGGCGGGGATGCCGAGGAGGCGCTGGACGTGGGCGACGGCCTCGCCCCGGTGCCCCTTCTCGAGGAGGTGCCCGCCGGCGCGGACCTCGTCGAGGAGCGGGGCGGGGATGAAGCGGGCGGGCTGCGGGAGGGCGGTGGTGGGCTCGGGCATGGCAGCGCTCCTGGACTTCGTGGAGGACCGCGGGGGCGGACGGGCGGCGGCGAGCCCGCCC
>DATACF010000496.1:0-7194 GCA_036259235.1 Longimicrobium sp.
CCCCGAGGGTTCGGGGCCGCGCGATTCGTTTTCGTCGGCGGAAGAGGCGCCGCTACTGGCGGCTGCCGAAGGCGACGATCTGGGTGAGGAACCAGCTCAGGACCGGCTCCGCCTCCGATCCGTCCTCGGAGGGGATCGCACCGCCCCGCTCCGCGCGCTCGCAGAGGGCGAGCCCTTCGTCGCGGCCGCAGCGGCGGATGTGCATCTCGTCCGTGTCCGTGCGGGTGTAGAGGAAGAGGCAGGCCGGCTCCGTCGCGCTCACGTCGCGCCCTCCCGCCAGGCCGGGTTGATGAGGCTGGTCAGCACGTGGTCTTCCCACTTCCCGTCGAGGAAGAGGTAGTCGCGCGCGTACCCCTCGACGGTGAAGCCCATCCGGCGGAGGAGCCCGCCGCTGCGGCGGTTCCAGGGGACGTGGTTGGCCTGGATCCGGTGCATGTTCAGCGTCTCGAAGACGTAGCGGATGGCCGCCTCCACCCCCTCGCGCATCAGCCCGCGCCCCTCGTACGCCCGGTCGATCCCGTAGCCGAGGTAGCAGAACTGCGCCGCGCCGCGGTTGAAGCCGGTGAAGTTGACGTTCCCCACGATCTTCGCGTTCCCCGGCTTCTCGAAGAGGAAGAGGCGGAGCGAGCGGTCGGTGCGGAACTCGGCGAGGGCCGCGTGCACCTGCCGCTTCCAGAACTCCTCGGAGTAGAAGTCGGCCGGCACCCGCGGGCGCGAGAAGCGGAGGTGCTCCTCGTTCTCGGAATAGTAGCGGATCACCTCGGCCACGTCCGCGTCGGCCATCATGCGGACGAAGAGGCGCTCGGTTTCGAGGATCGGGGGCTCGAGCACGGCGGCGGTCCCTGTCTGTGCGGATCGGCGGATTTCGAGGAGCGGCGGCGCCCCGAAGGTACACGCGCGCCCCGCGGCGCGACAGGGACGCCGCGGCGGGCATGCGGGTTGCGACCCCGCCCGGCACGAGATCCTGACGACCCCCCACGACCGCGAGCGCGGACGGAGACGAGAACCGTGGCCGATACCCGGGACGACCCCCCCTTCGAAGGCGGCTCCCAGCCGGTGAAGCAGATGCCGCCCACCGTGCCCCCCAGCCGCCCCAGCCCGATGCCCGTGGTCATGGGCATCGTCATCGTCCTCCTCCTGGGCGCCGGGGTGGTCTTCCTCTTCTCGCACTGAGAAGGGAAAGTCCTGAGTCCCAAGTCCTGAGTGCCGGATGCCCGGACTTAGGACTTTAGGACTTTCCCTTCTCAGGCCGACCCCGCCCCCGCGCCCGCCTGCTCCAGGTAATACGCCTTCTGCGCCGGATAGTAGTCGTTGAAGTCGGGCCGCGGCGAGCCGTCGCGCGAGGCGACGAGGTTGTCGAGGTAATACTCCCACCCGGGGCCGACGTCGCCGGCGTTCGCCTTGTCGTCGAGGTGCTGGACGAAGCGGAGCTCGGTGACCCCGTCGGCCTCCGACAGGTGCGCCTCCAGGAACCAGCTCCCGTGGTCGTCGATCGCGCTCACGGCCAGGTGGCGCGGCGGCTCGCACGCGTCGATCGTCATCTCCTGCGTAAGCTCCGCCGGGTCGCCGCCCTGCTCGAACACCATCGCGTAGCGGATCTTCTTCCCCGGGCCCGGCTCGCCGGCCCAGGGGCCGAACCAGCGGGCGGTGCGCTCCGGCTCGGTGATGCTCGCCCACACGTCCTCGATCGGCGCGCGGAAGGTGCGGAGGATCACGAGGTCGCGGCCCTCGGCCGTGGGGACGATGCGTCCGGTGGGGATCGGGCTCATGCGGATCTCTCCTGGGGGTTCGAAGGGGAGGCGCGGCGCTCGCGCCGGGTGCGGTAGACCTCGGTCTCCAGGGCGTCCAGGGGACCGGACCAGCGGTCGCGGAGCTGGGCCAGCCACGCTTCCAGCGGCTCCAGCGGCGCGGTGTCGAGGCGGTAGAGCCGCCGCCGCCCGCGGACCTCGTCGACCGCCAGCCCGCACTCCCGCAGCACCCGCAGGTGGCGGCTCACGGCGGGGCGGCTGATGTCGAAGCGGCCGGCGATCTCTCCGGCCGACATCGACCGCCCCCGGAGGAGCATCAGGATCTCGCGCCGGACCGGGTCGGCGATGGCGAAGGCGACGTCCATGGCAATATATGTAACCTGCGTGTTACGCGTCCGCAAGTGTTCTGTTCGGAGACCCCGCCCGGACGGCGCTCCGGCGCCCGGAGTGGACGCGCGCGCGAGCTCCGACTAGGTTTCAGGAATGCTCACCGCCCCGTCCGCCGCCGCCCGCCGCTGGGTCTTTCCCGCCCCGCCCGACGAAGCCCGCGTCCAGCGCCTCTCCCGGGAGCTCCGCCTCCCGGCGCCGCTCTGCCGCCTCCTGGCGCAGCGCGGCTACGGCGAGCCGGACGCGGTGAAGGCGTTCCTCCGCCCCCACGCCGGGCAGATCCACCCCGCCGCCTCGCTGGCGGGAATGGACGCCGCCGTGGAGCGGCTGGTGCGCGCCATCCGCGCGGGCGAGACGGTGCTGGTGCACGGCGACTACGACGTCGACGGGATCTGCGCCACGGCCCTCTTCGTCCGCGCGCTGGGGTGGATGGGGGCGAAGGCGCTCCCCTTCGTCCCCCGCCGCCTCCAGGACGGCTACGACCTCTCGGAGGCGGGGATCCGCGCGGCCCACGAGGCGGGCGCCACGCTCATCCTCACCTGCGACTGCGGGATCGTGGCGCACGACGCGGTCTCCCGCGCCCGCGCCCTGGGGATCGACGTGGTGGTGACCGACCACCACACGCCGGGGCCCGACCTCCCGGCGGCCGTCTCGGTGGTCAACCCCAACCGCGCCGACTGCGGCTACCCCGACAAGGGGCTCGCCGGGGTGGGGGTGGCCTTCAAGGTGTGCTGCGCGGTGGCGGAGGCCGTCGGCTTCCCCGTCGAGCGGCTGAACGCCTTCCTCGACCTCGTGGCGGTGGCCACCATCGCCGACCTGGCGCCGCTCACGGGCGAGAACCGCGCGCTGGTGCGGTGGGGGCTCAAGGTCCTCCCCCGCACGCCCAACCCGGGGCTGCGCGCGCTCCTGCGGACGACGGGGCTCGACGGGAAGGACGAGGTCACGGCGGCGCAGGTGGCGTACGTCCTGGCGCCGCGGATCAACGCGGTGGGGCGGATGGGCGAGGCGTCGCGCGGGGTGCGGCTGCTGACGACCGACGACCCGGCCGAGGCGGAGCGGATCGCGCAGTCGCTGGAGGCCGACAACCGGTGGCGCCAGACGGTGGACGGCGAGACGCTCCGCCAGGCGCTCGACGCCCTGGAGCGCGGCTACGACCCCGACCGCGACTGGGGCGTCGTCCTGGCCGCGGACGGGTGGCACCCGGGGGTGATCGGGATCGTGGCGTCGCGCGTGGTGGAGCGGATCCACCGGCCGACCGTCCTCGTCGCCCTCAACGGGGCCGAGGAGGGGAAGGGGAGCGCCCGCTCCATCGGCGGCTTCCACCTCTACGAGGCGATGCGCGCCTGCGGCCACCACCTGGCGCGCTACGGCGGGCACCGGATGGCCGCCGGGTGCTCCCTCCGCCCCGACCGCGTCGACGCCTTCCGCGACGACTTCAACGCCCACGCCCACGCCGTCCTCGACGACGAGCGGCTCGTCCCCGAGGTGCGGATCGACCTGGAGGTCGAGCTCCACCACGCCGACGCGGACCTGGCGCGGATGCTCCGCCACGCGGGCCCGTTCGGGATGGGGAACGCCACGCCGGTCTTCGCGCTGCGCCGCGTCGCGGTGGTCGGCGAGCCGCGGACGGTGGGGCAGGACCAGCGGCACCTCAAGGTGACGCTCGGCGCCCACGGCCGGACGATGGACGCCATCGGCTTCGGGATGGCCGAGCGGGCGAAGGAGCCGTGGGTGACCGGCGGGCCGCTCGACGTGGCGTTCAAGCTGGAGGAGAACACCTGGAACGGGCGCACGACGGTCCAGGCGAAGATCGTGGACCTGCGGCCGGCGGAGTAGGGACGGCTCTTCGAGGAGACGGGGCGCGGTGCTCGCTCCGGCGTCGTCGGCCCTCACCCCTGCCCCCTCTCCCAACCCCTGGGAGAGGGGGTCTTGCATGCCGGGGTGGCGCGATGCGGGCTGCGTCGCGAGAATGGTTCGCCAGGGGACGCGCCGGGGAGGGAATCGCGCGCGGAGGCTTGCGAGGGAGTCCGCGAAGGCGGACTTTGCGCCGTTGTTGCCGCGGTTTCAACCGCCGGAGGGGTGCCGGGTGTCGATGAGGATCGTCGCGGGGGAGTGGGGGGGGCGCCGGATCCAGGCGCCGCCGGGGCGGGGGACGCGGCCGACGACCGACCGCGTCCGCGAGGCGTGGATGAGCGCCGTGGCGGCCGAGCTCCCCGGGGCGCGCGTCCTCGACCTCTTCGCGGGGTCGGGGGCGCTGGGGCTGGAGGCGCTCTCGCGCGGGGCCTCGCACGCCACCTTCGTCGAGCACGACGCGAAGGCGCTGGCCGCGCTGAAGGCCAACGTCGACGCGCTGGGGGCGGCCGACCGCGCCTCCGTCTTCCGCACCGACGCGGTGAGGTACGCCGCCGCGCTCGACTCCAGGGCCTTCGACGTCGCCTTCGCGGACCCGCCGTACGGCAAGGGCTTCGCGGAGGCGGTCGTGCGGGCGTTCGCCGCCCGTCCCTTCGCCGCGCTGCTGTGCGTCGAGCACGGGAGGGACGACGCCCTTCCCTCCGTCCCCGGCGCGCGGACGAAGCGCTACGGCGACACGCACCTCACCTTCATCCCCGCCCCCGAATGAGCACAGGCGCGCGCATCGCCGTCTGCCCGGGGTCGTTCGACCCCATCACCCTGGGCCACGAGGACATCGTCCGCCGCGCCCTCGCCTTCGCCGACCGCGTGGTGGTGGCGGTGGCCCACTCGCCCCAGTCGCCCAAGGCGGGGATGTTCACCGTCGGCGAGCGGGTGGCGCTGATCCGCGAGGCGTTCGCCGGCGAGGCGCGGGTGGAGGCGGAGGCGTTCCAGGGGCTCCTGGTCGACTACGCCCGGAGCCGGGGCGCCACGCTGGTGATCCGCGGCGTGCGGACGGTGGCCGACTTCGAGTACGAGATGCAGATGGCGCTGATGAACCGGAAGCTCCACGGCGCGCTGGAGACCGTGTTCCTGGCCCCGGACCCCGAGCACTCCTTCGTCTCCGGGACGCTGGTCCGCCAGATCCACACGCTCGGCGGCGACGTCTCCCCGTTCGTCTCGGCGCCGGTGCTGCGGCGGCTGCGGGAAAAGGTCGGGGGGACGCCCGCCGCCGCGGCGCCGCCTTCCGCGGGCGAGATCGCGGCCGAGCTGCGGACGGTGGTCGACCGCGTGGCCCGCGGCCGGAACGACGCCGCGCCCGGTTCGCCCGAGTACGAGACGCGCTTCGCGGAAGCGCTCGCGCTCCTGTCGAGCCTGGCGAAGGAGCGCCGCCCCGCGACGCCCGCCGCCGCGGGTGGAGCGGGCGATGACAACGACCTCGTGACCTCCGGAGAGGGATGACGTTTCTGCAACGGGTGCGCGAGAGAGCGCGGGAGCGGACGCGGACGATCGTCTTCCCCGAGGGGTTCGACGCGCGGACGCTGGAGGCGGTGGCGCGGCTCCACCACGAGGGGCTGGTGCGTCCCGTGGTGCTGGGGGGCGACCTGACGCGGCAGGACCTGGAGGACCTGGGCGCGGGCGCCGTCGAGGTGGTCGACCCAACCCACGACGCGCGGCGGGCGGAGCTGGCGGCGCGGCTCTTCGAGCGGCGGAAGGCGAAGGGGGTGACGGAGGAGGAGGCGCTGCGGATGTCGGCCGACCCCCTCCTCTTCGGCGCGCTCCTGGTGGGCGCCGGGCACGTGGACGGCTCGCTGGCGGGGGCCGCCAACACCACCGGCGACGTGATCCGCGCGGCCATCTACGGCGTGGGCGCCGCGCCGGGGATCCGCACGGTGTCGTCGTCGTTCTACATGGTGGTGCCCCCCTTCCGCGGCGAGGAGACGGAGGTGCTCACCTACACCGACGGCGCGGTGGTCCCCGACCCGAGCCCCGAGCAGCTGGCCGACGTCGCCATCGCGGCGGCGGACGCGCGGGTGAAGGTGGTGGGCGACGAGCCGCGGGTGGCGTTCCTCTCGTACTCCACCGCCGGGAGCGCCAGCGGGCCGTCGATCGACAAGGTGCGCGAGGCGCTCCGCATCTTCCGCGAGAAGGCGCCGCACGTCCCCGCCGACGGCGAGATGCAGGTGGACGCGGCCCTGATCGCGTCGGTGGGCGCGCGGAAGGCGCCGGGGTCGGCGGTGGCGGGGCACGCCAACGTGCTGGTGTTCCCCGACCTGGACGCCGGCAACATCGCCTACAAGCTGACGGAGCGCCTGGCCCACGCCGAGGCGGTGGGCCCCATCGTGCAGGGGCTGGCCCGGCCGTGCAACGACCTCTCTCGCGGCGCCGACGTGGACGACATCGTCCACACGGCGTGCATCACGTCGCTGCTGGCGGGGTGAGGAAGTGCGGGAGTGCGGGAGTGCGCTTGGGGATGGTGGGGGCGAGGGGGGAGGTGCGCGGGGCGGGTTTCCTACGGCGCCCGCAGCCCGGCCCGGAGCGCAGCGGAGGGACACGCCAAGTCCGTAGTCGCCGTTCGCCGTTGCGGTTGCGGCAAAAACAGCCATCGAAACGGACGACGGCCTATCGCGACCGGCACGCGAAGCCGATATTGTCGCCGAAGATGGTGGCGCCGCACATGGCACGTCGCTTGCCGCCCCGGCGCGGGTAGACTTCGGCCATCAGAGAACCCCCAGCGGAGGAGCCATGAGCTTCCGAACGAGCAAGAACAACGGCGTGGTGGTGGTGGACGTGGAGGGGCAGCTCATCGTCGGCAACCGGCAGGAGCTGAAGCAGAAGGTGCTCGACGAGCTCGAGGGGGGGGAGCGGAAGTTCCTGATCGACTTCACCAACACCGGCTACATCGACTCCTCGGGCCTCGGCGTCCTCGTGAGCCTGTCGAAGAAGATCCGCGAGCAGGGGGGCGAGCTCCGGCTGGCCAACCTCAACGAGGACCTGCGGACGCTCTTCGAGCTGACCAAGCTGGACACGCTCTTCAACATCGCCGACTCGCGCGACGCCGCGCTGGCGAACTTCTGAAGGGGGCGCCTCCCGTGGCGCGCAGACCGCGAACCGCGCCGGGAGAGCCGTCCCGGGGCGGCTCGCCGCGCGCCCGGGAGGCCCGCGCCTC
>DATACF010000497.1:0-3090 GCA_036259235.1 Longimicrobium sp.
ACGCGGCCGCGACCAGGAGGACTGCGGCGAGTCTCGCCCGCATCGCTCGCCTCCTCCGCACGGCACCTCGATCAGCTCCCAGATGTAGGGGAGGAAGGTGCAGCCGGGCTCGTACGGAACCCAGAGCGAATCGGGCCGCCGCTCGTCGTCGCCCGCCTCGATGAAGACGGGGACGCCGCGCCACGCGTAGATGCGCCGGAACTGGCGCGCCTCCAGCACCCGCGGGATCCCGTACCGGTTGTAGCACACCTCGCCCCGGTGGTCGATCGGCTCGCCGTACACCCACGGATGCACCGACGCGTACTCGCCCGTCAGGGGAAACACGTTCGAGAACGGCCTCCCGTCGACGATCGTGTCGCCGGAGAAGCGGTCGAACGTCGCCCTCACCTCCACCAGCTCGCCGTTCTTCACGGCGCAGGTGACGATGGGGTCGCCCCGGATGACGGGGACGCGCGGTGGCGGCTCGGGCGCGGGCGGATCGGCGGGCGCCCCGGACGGCGGCGCGACGACCGCGACCGGCGCGATCTCCGGTTCGGACGGGCGCGCGCAGGCGGCGAGGACGAGGACGACCAGCGCGGTTTGCGAGCGGACGGAGCGTCATCCCCGTCCCGCGGCCGCCGCCGGGTAGGCTGCGCTCCGCACCCACTCGGGGGCGCGGGGCTCGCGGCCCGGCTCCTTCCCCTGGGTGATGGCCCAGCGCTGGAGCCACGACAGCCCCCGCTCGCCGGTGTAGCGGTCGGGGAGGGCGTACGCCGGGTCGCGCATCGCCGTCTCCAGCGGGACGAAGGCGTAGCCGCGCCCGCGGAGCAGGGCCACCAGCTCGTCGAGCCAGTCGGCGTTCAGCGCGTTGGCGTGCAGCATCAGCACCTGCGCGAGCTCGCGGCCCAGGAGGCGCCGCGAGAGGTCTTCGGAGAAGGCGAAGCTCTCGCGCATGTGCTCGACGTACCCCTCGCCCAGGCGCCACCTCGACGTCGTCGACGCCGACCCGGCCGAGTGGACGACGCCTCCGTTCGAGCTCGTCGAGGAGGACGGCTTCTACTACGGGCGGGGGACGACGGACCAGAAGGCGATGGCCTCCATCTGGACGGCCACCCTCCTCCGCCTCCGCGCCGAGGGGTTCGTCCCCCGCCGCGACGTGGTGGTGGCGCTGACGGCCGACGAGGAGGGGGGCGACCACAACGGCGCGCGGTGGCTGGTGGAGCACCGTCGGGCGCTCGTGGACGCGGAGATGGGGATCAACGAGGGGGGCTTCGGGCGGATCAAGGCCGGGCGGCGGATCTCCAACAACCTCCAGGCGAGCGAGAAGGTCTACCTCGACTTGGAGCTGGACGCGCGCGGCGCCGCCGGCCACAGCTCGCTGCCGACGCCCGACAACGCCATCTACCACCTCGCCGCCGCCCTCTCCCGCGTGGCGGCGTACGAGCACCCGGTGAAGCTGGGCGAGGTGGCCCGCGCCTTCTTCGCGCGGATGGCGGAGATCGAGCCGCCGCACGTGGCCGCCGACATGCGCGCGCTCCTCGCCGACCCGCCGGACCTGGAGGCGGCGGCGCGCCTCAGCACGGTGCCGCAGTACAACGGGATGATGCGCAACACCTGGGCGGCCACGCGGCTCGACGCCGGCCAGTCGAACAACACCATCCCCCGCGCCGCCCGCGCCGTCCTCAACTGCCGCCTCCTCCCCGGCGAGCGGCCCGAGGACCTCGAGAAGCTCCTCGTCGAGGTCGTGGCCGACCCGCGGGTGATGGTGAAGCCGCTGCGGGCGTCGAAGCCCAGCCCGCCGTCGCCGCTCACCCCCGGGGTGATGAACGCCGTCGAGCGGCTGACCGAGGAGATGTGGCCCGGCGTCCCCGTCGTCCCGGTGATGGGGATCGGCGCCACGGACTCCCTGTACTTCCGCCAGGCCGGGATCCCCATGTACGGCGTCTCGGGGATCTTCCTCGACGTCGACGACGTCCGCGCCCACGCCCCCGACGAGCGGATCTCGGTGGCGTCGTACCACGAGGGGCAGGAGTTCCTCTACCGGCTGGTGCGCGCGCTGGCGGGGTGAGCGTACGAAGATCGCCAGCTGCACCCCCCTTCGCTCCAGGTGCAACCTCACGCACCGGTTTGTCTTCCTGAGAGGAGCTTGACGACCGAGCCAACAACATCGCCGATCACCGAGAGTGGGATCTCCGGTCCCTGTCGGAGATGCCCGCTCTCGTCCTGAATCTGAATACGAACGGAGGGGGAGTCAGCCCAGCCGTGAGGAATGTACGTCACCCGAACCTTGCCCCCGGGAATGTCTACCTGCTCGTACTCCTGCCCGCTCGAGTCCTGCGGCATGCTTCCCCCTCTCTGTTTGTGACCGCGCCTCGACTGGCGAAAAGGGCGGTCGCTGACGTGTCGGCCGACGACCCCTGTTCAACCCGCCCCCCCTACTCCGTCGCGCTCTCCGCCGCCGGCATCGACGCGTAGAAGTCCTCGCGGAAGCGCCGCATGTAGCTCTCCAGCAGCTCCGTGATCCGCTCGTGGCGCGGCGAGGCGACGATGAGCCCGGCGTGGTGGCGCTTGTCCAGCCGCCAGACGATCTCCGGGTCGTCGTACCCCGACGTGTCGGGCCACTCCTGCCGCGCCAGCGACACCAGGAGCCCCGCGTGGTCGGCGCGCGGCTCGGGGGGCGCGTACGCCGCGCCGCGGGCGTCGGCCACCTCCAGGCGGGCCCACTCGCGCCAGAGGTTGACCCCCGAGGCGGCCTCCGTCATCTCGACGATGTTGGCGCCGCCCACCCGCGCGGCGGTCTCCAGGAAGTAGATCCGCCCGTCGTCGGCGCCGCGGATGAACTCGGTGTGCAGCGCCCCGCGCACCATCCCCAGCGCCGCCAGCACCCGCCGGTCGGCCTCGCGGAGCGCCTCGGCCTCCTCCGAGCCGCGCGGGAGGGTGCGGGTGCAGAAGAGCCCGCCGCCGTGGTAGACGTCGAAGGGCGGGGCGAAGTAGCCGTTGACCTCGGCGAAGACCACCTGGCGCTCCCACACCAGCGAGTCGACGTGGAAGACGTCGCCGCGGACGAAGCGCTCCAGGAGGTGGAACGACCGCCGGTCGCCCAGCTCGTCG
>DATACF010000498.1:0-4117 GCA_036259235.1 Longimicrobium sp.
TCCCGCTCCGCCGCGTCCCCCGGCGCCCCCACCCGGATCCGCCCGAAGTCGTGCGCGAACCGCGGGGACGTCGTTTCCTGCGGCCCCGCCGGCCACGACCGCGTCGCGACCGCGGGTGCGTACGCCATCCGCCGCATCACCTGCGCGGGCTTCTCCGCCAGTGCGAGCAAGGTCGTTCCGTCCGTGAAGTCGAGAGGAATGCCCGGTTCGGAAGGACAGCGACCGGGAGGCGGGCCGTCTACTGTACCGTTCCACCGCCCCCCTGATCAAGGATTTCGACGCTGCCCCGACGCACTCGCGCACGCCCCCGGCCGCGTGAGGTCCGGGCGTCTTGGTGTGGCGGAGATGAACGGATCGTAATGAGTAACTCGTTGCGTGGAAATCACTTCAGGGAGATATTCGGGCGCCTGTCGGGCACGAAGGGGACATCCTGTCTGCGGCGACGCCGGGGTTCGCCCGGTCCGCTGACCGCGGCGCTCCCACGCGCCGCCTCGTCCTCCCCCCGCGCTCGTCTCCGCGTTTCTCCCGCACCGCCAGCGTTCCACCCGCGGCCCCCGCGCTCCTCGAGCGCGCGGCCCGCCGCCGTTCGGCGTCCCGCGCCGGTGCTCGCGCTCCTCCTCCTCCGATGGACCCTTCGATGCGAATCCCCTCCTTCCGCTTCGCCGCCGCCGCCGCCGGCTTCCTCGCGCTCGCGGCCTGCGCCGACGTGTCGGGCCCGGCGCCGGACGCGCCCGAGGCCCCCGTCCGCCCGAAGACGGTGCTGGCCGAGTACCAGTGCACCGCGTCGGTCCGCGCCGGGAAGGCCGAGTGCCGCCCCGCCGTCCCGTCGGCCGGCGTCCCCGCCAACCTGATCCTGGGGGACACCGCCGAGATCAGGCTCTCCAACGACAACATCACGATGACCCGCACGGCCGACGGCGACACGATGACGACGGACGTGTACCTGACCAACCGGCTCCCCCAGCCCATCGGCACCACCGAAGAGTTCTGGGTCGGTCCCGCCCCCGGCGGCATCCGCGTGTACTTCGTCCGGGGGCCGGTGGCGACCCGGACCTCCGGGTCGCCGGCGTGGATCGAGGTCGCCAATCCCGACGGCGAGGAGACCTTCCTCCAGGCGAACCGGAAGTACTTCCAGTACGACAATGTCGTCGAACCGAACGACAGATCGTGGTCGCGGGAGTGGAAGTTCGCGTCGAAGAACGTGGTGACGTTCAGCTTCTCGGTCCTCGTCTCCGCGCCCGTGCCGTTCCCGGACGGGTGGCTGGAGCTGGACCCCGACAACTTCTGGATGTCGGTGATGACCATGTGGGAAGACGTGACGCCGACGTTCCGCGACTACGCGGGGAGGGCGGTGCCGGGCGGGCCGGTCGCGTGGTCCAGCAGCGACACCTCGGTGATGAAGGTCACCCAGACGGGGCGGGTGACGCGCGCCGGCCCGGGAGTGGCGACCCTCACCGCGACGGAGACCGTGCCTCCCGGCCGGTCCGCCTCGATCGAGGTCGAAAGCTACCCCTGACCCTGCGTTCTCTCTGTCCGTGAGCGGACGAGCGCGGAGGCTCCCCCCCTCGGGAGCCTCCGCGCGTTTTTCTCGATCGCACTCCCGCGCCTCCCCCGGCCCGCCCCTTGCGGCCCCCGCCGCGCGCGGGCACCTTTGTTCGCAACGCCTTAACCCTCATTCCGCCCCGCGCCCCGAGCCGATGTCCACGCCCCCGAAGCCCGACGCCGCGCCGCCGTTCGTCCGCCCCACCGGGAAGCCCGCGGGGGGCGCGGGGTCCATCCTGGCCACCGTCCGCCAGCTCGCCCGCGAGAAGGCGGTGGTCTCCGGGGCGAAGGCGCTGCGGGTGATGAACCAGGAGGGGGGCTTCGACTGCCCGGGGTGCGCCTGGCCCGAGCCGCGCGACGGCCGCTCGCACTTCGAGTTCTGCGAGAACGGCGCGAAGGCGGTGGCGGCCGAGGCGACGTCGAAGAAGGCCGACCCCGCCTTCTTCGCCCGCCACACCGTGGACGACCTCCTGGCGCAGAGCGACTTCTGGCTGGAGCAGCAGGGGCGGATCACCCACCCCATGATCCGCCGCGAGGGCTCCGACCGCTTCGAGCCCCTGTCGTGGGACGAGGCCGTCGAGCGCGCCGCCTCCGCCCTCCGCGGGCTCGAATCGCCCCACCAGGCCGTCTTCTACACCTCCGGGCGGACGAGCAACGAGGCGGCCTTCCTCTACCAGCTCTTCGTGCGGATGTACGGCACCAACAACCTCCCCGACTGCGCCAACCTCTGCCACGAGTCGAGCGGCGTGGGGCTCAAGCGCACCGTGGGCGCGGGGAAGGGGACGGTGCAGCTGGACGACTTCGAGAAGGCCGACGCCATCTTCGTCATCGGCCAGAACCCGGGGACCAACCACCCCCGGATGATGATCGCCCTCCAGGCCGCCCGCCGCCGCGGCGCCGACATCGTGGCCATCAACCCCCTGCGCGAGCGCGGGCTGGAGGAGTTCATCCACCCGCAGGAGGTGGCGCCGACGCTGTTGGGTCACGCCACCCGGATGACCACCGTCTACCTCCAGCCGAAGCCCGGCTCCGACGTGGCGGTGCTCAAGGGGATCATGAAGCTCGTCCTGGAGGCCGAGCGCGCCGCCACCGGCCGGGTGATCGACCACGGCTTCATCCGCGCCCACGCCGAGGGGTACGAGGCGCTCGTCGCCGACCTCGACGCCACGGGGTGGCCCGAGATCGAGGAGGAGAGCGGCCTGACGCGCGCCGACCTGAAGCCCGCGGCCGACGTCTACGTCCGCTCGCGGGCCACCATCGTCTGCTGGGCGATGGGGCTCACGCAGCACGAGAACGCCGTCGACAACGTGGTCGCCATCGCCGACCTCCTGTTGATGCGCGGCAACTTCGGGCGCCCCGGCGCGGGGGCGTGCCCGGTGCGCGGCCACAGCAACGTCCAGGGCGACCGGACGATGGGGATCGACCACGCCCCGCCCCCCGCCCTCCTCGACGCCCTGGAGCGCGAATTCGGCTTCCACCCCCCGCGCGAGCCGGGGTGGGACGTGGTGGAGGCGATCCGGGCGATGGACGAAGGCCGGGTGCGCTTCTTCATGGCCATGGGGGGCAACTTCTTCTCCGCCTCCCCGGACCACGACGTCGTCGGGCGGGCGATGCGGAAGACCGACCTCTCCGTCTACGTCCTCACCAAGCTCAACCGGAGCGCCCTCCTCCACGGCCGCGAGGCCATGCTCTGGCCGCCGCTGGGGCGCACCGAGCTCGACGTGCAGGCGTCGGGGCCGCAGTTCGTCACCGTCGAAGACTCGATGTCCGTCGTCCACCCCTCGCGCGGCGCCAACCGCCCCGCCTCGCCCCAGCTGCGGAGCGAGCCGTGGATGGTGGCCGCGCTGGCGAAGGCCGTCCTCCCGGACGGCGGCGGACTCGACTGGGAGGGGCTGGCGGCCGACTACGACCGGGTGCGCGACCTGATCGAGCGCGTGATCCCCGGCTTCGAGCGCTTCAACGCCCGCGTCCGCGAGCCCGGCGGCTTCGTCCTCCGCAACCCCGTGCGCGACCGCGAGTGGAAGACGGAGACCGGCCGGGCGCGCTTCGTCCCCGTCCCCACGCCGTCGATCCACCTTGGGCCGGGCCAGCTGCGCCTCTTCACCATCCGCTCGCACGACCAGTACAACACCACCATCTACGGCCTCGACGACCGCTACCGGGGGATCCAGGGCGCGCGCCGGGTGATCCTGATGCACGCCGCCGACCTCGCCGAGCGGGGGCTGGCGCCGGGCGACGAGGTGGACGTGCGCTCGCACTACGGCGACGGCGCGGAGCGGGTGGCGCCGCGCTTCAAGGTGATGGCCTACGACGTGCCACGCGGGTGCTGCGCGGGGTACTTCCCCGAGCTCAACGTCCTGGTCCCCCTCGCCAGCACGGCGCGCGAGAGCAACCAGCCGGCCTCCAAGATGATCCCCGTCACCGTCGCGCGCGCCACCAGCCCCGTGCGCGTCGAGGGGCGCGACGAGCGCCTGGTCGCGCTCGCCGCCGTCTGAGGTCACGATCGAATGAACGGCGAACGGCATGTCTCACGCAGAGGAGCAGAGTCAGCAGAGACCCCCTCTGCTGACTCTGC
>DATACF010000499.1:0-6619 GCA_036259235.1 Longimicrobium sp.
CGCGGCTGGAGGAGCCAGTCGAGGACGCGGCGGAGGCGCCCCGGGCGGGCGGCGCGGCGGAGGGCGGCGTCGAGGCGGGCGCGGGCGGCGGGGTCGGGGGCCACCGGCTCGCGGGCGGCGTCCACGATCCGGCGCAGGACGGGGTCGAGGTCGTCCCGCTCATCCATGCTGCACCTCCTGGAGGAGGGCGCGCAGCTGCTCGCACGCCCGTTTGACGCGCATCTTGAGGGCCGACACCCCGGCCCCGGTGAGCTGGGCCATCTCCTCGTAGCTCAGGTCTTCGACGTATTTGAGCAGGAACGCCTCGCGGGCCGGGGGGGCGAGCCGGAGGAGGGCGCGCTGCACCTCCTCGCTCCACTCCCCCGCATCATGGGCCGGCGCGGTCTCGGCCGCCAGCTTCGCCTCCCGCTCGTACCCGTCGGCGTAGCGGTGGCGGCGGGCGCGGCGGCCGCCCAGGGTGCGGCAGCGGTTGACCAGGATGCCGACGAGCCAGCTCCGGCAGCGGTCGCGGTGGTCGTAGCGGGCGAGCGAGCGGTGGGCGCGGAGGAAGGTGTCCTGCACGGCCTCCTCGGCGTCGTGGCGGTCGCCCAGCATGCGCGTGGCGTAGCGCAGGCAGTCGGCGTAGTACCGGTCGACCAGCGCTTCGAAGGCCCGGGCGTCGCCGCCCTTCGCCCGTTCGATCAAGACGGCGTCCGGGATCTCCACGCCCCAGGGAACCCCGCCGTCGGGGGGCGCGTCACATCGGTCTCTCGAAGCGGAGAGGGTCTCGGTCACGGATCGGTCTTCTTCGGGGGTGCGGATGTGACGGGAGCGGGCGGGGGCGGGGTTTCCCGGTGTGGGCGGCGGTTCGATCCGGCCGCCGCTTCCGGCCTCGCCGATTCCCCTGTGACCAGGAGAGATCCATGACGCTTCGCTCTCGTTCGTACCTGCTGGCGCTCGCGGCCGCGTGCGCCCTCTCGGCCTGCGACGGCGGCCCGGACGATCCGGGCCCCGTGGCCGCGGGCCTCAACTTCACCTACGCCGGCGCCCGCTCGGGCGAGCACCGCAGCGGCGGGACGCCGTCGCTCACGCAGGCCGGCGTCCCCTCCTTCGGCGCGTGGGCGATGGCGAACGCCGACAGCGTGGGCGGGGTGATGCTGGCCGGCTTCGACCCCACGACGTCGCCGGAGGGGAACTTCTTCATCCTCCAGCTCCGCCCCGCGGGGACGGGGTCGTTCGACTGCGCGGCGGGGGGCCAGGGCGGCTGCCACGGCCGCTTCATCGTGGGCGTCGACACCGGCGACCTCACGGCGGCGCCCGAGGGGTGGTACGAGGTGGTCGACGGGAGCGTCGACATCGCCGAGGCGACCGCCACGCGGCTGGTGGGGAGCTTCGAGGCCACGCTGGTGGACGCGGAGACGAACGACACCATCCACGTGGCCGACGGCACCATCGACGTTCCCTTCTCGGCCTCGCCCAACCTGAGCGACGGGATCAACTGCTGGGCCCGCAACGTTCAGAACGGAACGAACCAGCCCTGCGGGAACTGACAGCCGCGCGCCGCCGCCCGTCGCGCGACGCTGGTGAGAGCGGGAAGAGCCGTCGGGGGTTGTGCGGGGAGGATGAGGAAACGATGAGCCGCGGCGCCCGATGGGCACCGCGGCTCCGTCGCGTGGAAGGTCGGATCGGAGAATCTGGTCCCCGCCCGGTGCGGGTCAGCTTCCACCCTGGTCGTGAGGATCGTCTTCCTCGTCGTCGTCGACAGGCACTGGATACAGCGTGTCGACGGTGGCTATGTCGCTCGCGCTCATTCCATTGCGCTGCCCCATCTCTGCGTTCAGACCGCGTTTGGAGACGATCGTCGGCTCGCCGTTTCTGGAAAAGGCTCTCGCGCCGTAGTGCATGATCGAGCCTTCGAAGTACGCGCCGTAATCCGTGTGCCCGTCACAGCGTTTGGAAAAATTATGCTCTTTCTGCGGCTCGACGTTGTCCCATTGGATGGTGACGAAGTCATCGCGGTCGCACCGCGCCTGCTCGTGGCGCATGCCCAGCGTGTGCAGCAGTTCGTGGATGGTGTTCCCCAAGGTGCAGCCGTCGGCCAGCCGCACGTTCTGCGCTCCACCGACGCGTCCGACCGTCGCGGAGCAGCCGGTCGACACCACGAACTTCACGTGATCCAGCTCGCCGGTGTGCTTCACAAAGTCTACGCCCACCGTTCTGGCCTCGATGTGCTCGATGGCTTGCGTGATGCGGCCCGGGTCGGGAAACCCCGCCGGAATCAGGTAGGGAACCCTGCCGCCGGGCCATCGGAGGTGGGTCCCATCGATCGCGAGGCCGAGCCGGATGCCGTCCGTGCGCTTGCCGAGCTCGGCTTGCTGTCGCGTGGTCGGAATCCACTTCGCCGGACCCAGGTCGATATCGCCCTGCCAGATCGCGTGCCCCTCGTGGAGCTCGTACGTGATCTCCATCGGCTGGCCGTCGTGGCCACGGATCCAGCCGGTCCTCAGAGGTCCGGGCGCGGGATACCCTTCCA
Source organism: Longimicrobium sp. (assembly GCA_036259235.1). Taxonomy (GTDB): domain Bacteria; phylum Gemmatimonadota; class Gemmatimonadetes; order Longimicrobiales; family Longimicrobiaceae; genus Longimicrobium. Next base: position 2,513 of record DATACF010000499.1, read on the forward strand.
TGAGGGCATCGGACGTCGGCAGGTCCGGACGCGGAGCGGTGCCGCTGTCCTGACAGGCGACCGTGCCGGTGAGCAGCGTGAGAACGAAGAGTGAGCGGAGATGGTTCACGAGGACCTCCTGGATGCTACACTTGCGCGAGACGCGGGGGGATGCAGAGGGAGAGTCACCGGTCGCTGCCGCCTGGCCGGGGAATAGCCAACTGCGCACCAAAGAGACATATATTAAACGGAGTGAGGCCAGGTGTCAACAATTATTTTCTCGTAAGGAGCGTTGCTGGGAGTGAGTTGTTCTTGAGCGTCCCGGGACCTACGGCGGCTCGCTCCGGTCTTTACGGCGGTGGCAGACAGCCTATGCGTCTACGCCCGCGAGTCCTCCTCCCGCTCTTCGTCCTCCAGCTCCTCGTCGTCGTCGAAGACCTCGGTCTCCTCGTGCTCCAGGTCTTCGAGCGAGAAGGCGTGGTCGCCGGCGCGGGCGCGGGCGGTGGCGATCTCGAGGAGGTCGAGGAGCGTCTCGTGGCCGGGGGAGCGCTCCAGCCGGTACTCGGCCTTCTCGTACTCGCCGGCCAGGAAGCGGGCCATCAGCTCGTACATGAACTCGGTGTCGACCTCGTACGCCTGTCCCTCGGCGCCTTCCCGCTCGCCCTCCAGGACGAAGTGGTGGAAGCGCCCCTCGTCGTCGAGGGTGTCGTGGAACTCGTACGGCCCCAGGCGGAACAGGTACCGGACGCCGCCCTCGGACAGCGCCTCGTAGTCGTCGTCGGGGCTCTTCCGGAACATCGCTTCTCTCCTCGATTTTCGTGTTGAGACCGGACCTCGGCGCGGAAGGCGGAGCACGATGCGGGCCGGGGATCGCTGGAATCTCTCACAGGGGGCACAGAGGGCACAGGGGAAACTGCGACCCGCGCCGAGCTCCCCTGTGTCCCCTGTGCCCCCCTGTAAGAGGCTTGCCGTAAAAGGCCGCAGAACGAAGAAGCGGAGGTCGGGCACGTAGCCCAACCTCCGCCGTTTGTCATTTCCGATGCCGACGCTCAGCCGAACCGGCGCGCGTCGACGGTGGCGCCGCTCTCGGGCGCCGTCAGCGTGTGGACGTACGCCTTCGCGACGGTGGCGGCGGGGAGGCCGCCGGCGCCGTCCCGGCCCATGGCCTCCAGCGTCTCGCTCACCCAGGGCGGGCTCACGACGTGGATCCGGACGCCGGACGGAAGCTCCAGCGCCGCCGCGCGGGCGAAGCGTTGACCACGCTGATCGCCGCGCTCCCGGGCATCGGCTCCTGGCCCAGGACGCCGCTGGTGAGGGTGAAGGAGGCGCGCACCCGCCCGACGCCCAGCCGCACCAGGTTCACCTGTCCCATCAGCTTGTTCCCGAGGCTGAAGGCGAAGTCGTCGTCCGAGAGCTCCCTCAGCGGCTTGAAGCGCGCGCTCCCCGCGCAGCAGACCACCGCGTCCACCTCCCCCGCCGCGTCGTACATCCGCCGGATGGAGTCGGCCGAGGCGAGGTCCACCCGGAGGTCGCCGGAGGAGCGCGACGCCCGCAGCACCTCGTGCTCCCCATCGAGCGCCTCCGCCACCGCCCGCCCGATCGTCCCGCTCGCCCCCACCACGATCACCCGCATCGCCCCACCTCCCAGGTCCGGTAGTCGATCCCCATCCGCCGCGTCCGACAAGACGGACGCCGCCCTCCTACGCCCGCCTCCGCCGCGACTGGAGGCGGAGCGAGACGAAGGTGTAGAACGCCGGGTAGACGAGCGAGAGCCACATCGCCCACGCCGGCACCTCGGGGTAGCGGAGCACCATCCACACCGCCAGCGCCGTCCACGCCAGGGCGCCGAGGGTGATGGGGAGCCGCCACGGCCGCGGCGCCAGGTTGGGGTAGACGAACCCCACCGGCGCGAAGGTCAGCGCCGCCAGCGCGAGGAGGACGACGGCGTTCACCCACGGCCCGTACAGCCAGTGCCAGATTCCCGCGTAGAACGCCACCACGTTCCAGTACGACGGGAAGCCGAGGAAGAACCCGGCCGCCTCGTCCTTCGCCCCCGTGTTCGCGAAGCCGAAGAGCGACGCCATCAGCGCCGGGATCACCCACACCGCCCCCGGTTCGGGGAGCCACCCCATCCGCCACACCAGGAGGAGGGGGAGGAAGGTGAAGGTGAGGTAGTCGACGATGTCGTCGATCGTCCGCCCGTCGATCGTGGGCGCCCACACCTTCACGTGCCACCGCCGCGCCAGCGGGCCGTCGCTGGCGTCGACCACCACCGCCAGCGCCAGCCAGAGGAAGACCCGCCGCGGGTCGGGGCGCGGCGCGCACGTCTCCGCCGCCGCCAGGAAGGCCAGCCCCACCCCCGACGCCGTGTAGGCGTGGACGAAGTACGCGCGCGCCCGCTGCCCCGGGGTGACGGGCCCCGCCGGCGAAAGCGGCGCGGCGCTCACTCCCCCCGCCCCGGGCGGTCGTCGCCCGTCTGCGCCGCCTCGGCCTCCTTCTCCAGGATCTCCTCGGCCTCCTCCACGTCGTCGGGGTCGAGGGGCGGCTCGGGCTGGTCGGCGCGGGCGGCGGGCTCGTAGCTCAGCTCCAGGAGCATGGGGAAGTGGTCGGAGCCCACGCTGGCGCAGCGGCGGATCTCCACCAGGCGGAAGTCGGCCGAGTGGAAGACGTGGTCGAGCGGGTAGCGGAAGAGGGGGTTCTTCGCGTTGTAGCTGTTGTAGAACCCCCGCCCCACCCGCGGGTCGAGGAGCCCCGAGAGCCGCAGGAAGAGCTCGCTGCTCCGCGACCACGCCACGTCGTTCAGGTCGCCCGCCACCACCGTGGGCCGGTCCTCGGTCTCGCCGATGGCGCGCCCCAGCACCACCAGCTCGGCGTCGCGCGGGGTCGAGTCCTGGTCGCGGATCGGCTCGGGCGGCCGCGGGTGGACGCCGTGGAGGAAGACGCGGACCCCGCCGGGGAGCTCGAACGCCGTGTGCACCGAGGGGATGTCGTCCTGCACCAGGAAGTCGACCCTGGGGCCGATCAGCGGGAGGCGCGAGTAGAGCACCATTCCGTAGTAGTTCTCCTGCGGCTGGCGGACGACGTACGGGTAGTCGGCCTCCAGCGGCGCCAGCGCCGCGTCCCACCGGGCGTCGGTCTCCACCGCCAGCACCAGGTCGGGGTCGCTCTCGCGGATCCGCTCCAGGAGGAGCTCGTGGCGGGTGTTCTCCATCAGGACGTTGGAGATCAGGAGGCGGAACCCCACCCGCTCGTGGGGCGGTTTACGGCTCCGCTCCACCTGCACCCGCGCCAGCGGCGTGTAGGGGAAGATCTTCCGCACCTGCCGCGCCACCGAGAGGAGGGTGGCGGCCAGGAACGCCCACTGGAGCGGCCGGCCGCGGAAGAAGAAGGCCGCGTACACCGCCGCCGACGCGCCCGCCAGGAGGGCGACCTGCACGCGGGGGAAGTCCCAGATGCGGATCCCCCAGTGCGGGCTGCGGCTGAAGGAGAGGAGGGTGCCGGCGACCGCCAGGAGGCCGGCGGCGACGACGAGGGTGGGGATCAGCATCGGCGCCCCCGCGGGCGGCGCCGGGAGGGGGATGCCGAAACGCCGGCCGCGCGGGGGGCGCGGCCGGCGGATCTCGGTGTGGCTGGGGTCCCGCTCGTCCTCGTGTCCAAGGCGCCTGCGGTCGGGGTGGAAGGTGCCTCCTCCGGGGCCGCGCTCAGCCCGCCGAGGCCGAGGCGGCGGCCTCGGAGCCGGAGTCGCACGCGAGGCGGATCGCTTCCTCGAGGAGCTCGGCGGAGAGCCGCGGATAGAAGCTGCGGGCGCGCTCCTCGATCTCCGCGCGGGTCGATCCCGGGCGCACCGCCGCGCGGATCGTCTGCACCCGCGCCTCGCGCAGGAGCCGGGCCGTCTGCTCGGAGCGCCGGGCGCGCGCCGCCGCCATCTCGCTGGCCAGATCTACTTCCGTCACCGCCACCTCCGGGAAGGGGAAAATCGCATTCCGGCATGGAAGATAACACCCTGCCGCCACCCCCGCCCGGTTTGATTTTCGGCGCGGTCCCGCTTCGCGCGCCATCTCCCGTCCTCCCATGCGCTTACGCCGATCCGCCCTGTGCACCGTCCAGCGCCGCGCGCGCCTCCACGTC
>DATACF010000500.1:0-4233 GCA_036259235.1 Longimicrobium sp.
GGGGGCCCGCCGGGAATCCAGCCGAGAGACGACTTACGACTCGTCCTCGGAGACGACGACCATCACGCCGCGCAGGAGCGAGGGCTTCCCGGCCGCGTCGGTGATCACCTGCACGTAGTCGCGCAGGGGCACCACGCGCCCGTCCGCCGCCCGGGCGCGGTAGACGAAGGCGTGGTCGCGGCAGGCGGCCGTCTCGGCGACGCAGTAGGTGATGGCGCCCTCGCGGTCGTCGTCGTGGAGGACGACGTCGGCCCAGAAGGTGGGCTCCTCCGTCCAGCGCGACACCGGGTAGCCCAGCACCGCCTCGGCCGACTTGCCGACGTACGAGAAGATCACCGTCACCGCGTCGGCCTCCCACACCATGGCCTCGGGGCCCAGGAGCTCGGCGGCGCGCGCCTCCACCACCGGCATGGGGTCGGAGGGCGAGCCGAAGACGGCCTCGACGGCGGCTTCGACGGTCTCGGGGGCAGTCTGCATCATGCTCATTGGAGAAGTCTCCAGGGGTCTCTAATGTTGTGAAGGTCGGGGCGCGGGAGGCCGGAGACGGCCCGTCCGGCCAGGGGCGGATACGGGCGCCGCCGCCGCCGGGTTTCAGAGGCCGGTGCCTCCCCGCGCGCATCGGCCCAGGGCACCCGGCGGGCCAGCGGCGCCCCGGCCGTGCGCGGAGCCCGGAGGAGCAGAGCAGAACCCGCACGCGCGCAACCATTTAGCGAAACCCGGCGGCCCGGCCGCCCGTAGTTCCTCCCCGTGGACCGGGCGCCCCAGGCGGGGCGCCGCCGCCACACCGCCCGGGGCGCGGCTGCCCCGGACACATCCCGCATCCGCGCAGAGGGGCGCGAAACATCCGTATGCCTACCATCAACAGCTCTCCGGGAAGGACGTCGTTCCGCGCGCCGAAGCTCCGCAACCCCTTCGGCGGCAAGCTCCCCTGGGTCGTGGCGGCGCTCGCCGTCGCCTTCTTCCTGGTCCGGCCGATGTTCGTCTACGTGAGCCCGGGGAGCGTGGGGATCGTCATCCACAAGCTGGGCGGCGGCGTCGACCCCAAGCCGCTGGGCCCGGGGCTGCACCTGCGCAACCCGCTGACGACGGCGATCGAGGAGTACCCGGTCTACATGCAGACCCTCATCCTCACCCGCGGCACGACCGACGGGTCGGAAGGGAACGACGAGATCAACGTCAACAGCGTCGAGGGGCAGCCCGTCTCGCTCGACGTCTCGCTCTCCTTCGAGCTCGACCCGGCGCTCACCCCCCGGCTCTACTCGACGTTCCGGACCGACATCCACTCGATCCAGCACGGCTACGTGAAGCAGGCCATCCGCCAGGCGCTCCAGGAGGTGGTGGGGAGCGAGCCGATCGCCGACATGCTGGGGCCCAAGAAGGCCGAGGTGGTGACGCGGGCGCAGGGGCTGATCTCGCAGCGGCTGGCGGCGTACGGCTTCGAGGTCAAGCAGTTCACCATCAACGAGATCCGCGCGCCGGGGTCGGTGATGGACGCCATCAACGCCAAGAACGTGATGCAGCAGCAGGGGCTCACCGCCCAGAACGAGCTGCAGAAGAACACCTACCAGGCGCAGGGCGACAGCATCAAGGCGGCCGGCCGCGCCAAGGCGATCCTCGCCGAGGCCCAGGCGCAGGCCGAGGCCAACCGGCTCCTGGCCGAGAGCGTGACGCCCACGCTGGTGCAGTACGAGATGGCGAAGAAGTGGAACGGCCAGATGCCCCAGGTCTCCGGGAGCGCCACCCCCATGATCCAGCTCCCGAGCCCGCCGCGGTAATCGCGACGGCCGCCGGATCGCTCCGGGCCAAACCCGGAGACGGGTCTCGCGCGTAAGAGACGGAGCCGGCGGAGGAACCCCTCCGCCGGCTCCGTTCCTTCCGGTGAAACCGCCGCCTCCGCCACTCGTCCCAACCACAGTTGTTTACGGCGGGTCGCGCGGCTAAATTCTTCCGCCAGAATCGCTTTCCCTCCCGCCCGGCACACTTCCGCTCCCTCCCGATCATGCCCGATCTCTTCCTCCGCCCGCGCGGACTTCCACGCGCGCTCCGCCTCGCGTCCACGCTCATCGTCCTCACGCTCGCCGCGGGGTGCGACGGCGGGACGGAGTCCGAGCCGGAGCCGAACCCCATCCCCGAGATCGTCTCCGTCACCCCGGACCACTTCATCCGCGGCGCGGCGGAGACGGTCGTCACCGTGCGGGGGACGGGGTTCGTGGAGGAGTCCGGGGTGCGCCTCAACGGCGCCGCGCGCCCCACCGAGTTCGTGAGCGCCACCCAGCTGCGGGCGCGCATCTCCGCCGCCGACCTGGCGGAGCCGCGCCTCTCGGCGGTCACCGTCCACACCCCCGCGCCCGGCGGCGGCACCTCCGGCCCGGCCGAGCTCTGGGTCTTCTATCCGGAGCCCCGGGTCGCGTCGGTGACGCCCGCCGGGGTCCCCGCGGGCGCCCCCGTCACCGTGACGGTGCGGGGGGAGAGCTTCCTCCCGCAGACCCGCGCCGAGCTCGGCAGCCGCGAGCTCACGGTCACCTACGTCTCGCCCACCGAGATCCGGGTCGCGCTGACGGCCGAGGACGTGGCCCTCCCGGGGGAGCGGATCTTCGTCGTCCGCAATCCCGAGCCCGGCGGCGGCGCGGTGGCCGCCTTCCTGACGGTGGGCATCCCCACGCCGGTCATCGCCGAGCTCTCCCCCGCCTCGGTCGGCGTGAGCGAGGCGGCGGCGCTCACCGTCCGCGGGAGCGGGTTCTACCCCCGGTCGCGGGTGCGCGTCGGGGGCGTGGAGGTGCCCACCACCCCGTTCTCGCACACCGAGCTGCGGGCGGCGGTGCCGGCCGGGATGCTCGCGTCGTCCGGGATTGCCGAGGTGCGGGTCGAGAACTCCACCGCCCCCGGAGGCGGGATCCCGTCGAACGGGGTGCCGCTGGAGGTGCGCGCCCCCGTCCCGGTCGTCTCCGGGCTCCTCGAGGCGTCGACGACGGCGGGGCGGGGGGGGTTCATCGTCGTCGTGAACGGGAGCGGCTTCGCGGCCAACGCGGAGGTGCGCTTCGACGGCGCGCCGCGCGCCACGCGCTTCCGCACTCCCACCCAGGTGGAGGCGACGCTGACCGCCGAGGACGTGGCCGTGGGGGGAATCCACCACGTCACCGTCTCGAACCCGGCGCCCGGGGGCGGCCTCTCCGCCCCCCTGCGCTTCACGGTGCTGAACGTCGTCCCCCAGATCACCGACTTCCGCCCCTTCACGGTGGTGATGGGGAGCGCCGGGCAGAGCGTGACGCTGATCGGGAGCGGCTTCACCCCGGGGTCGGAGGTGGTCGTCCGCCCCTATCCCCCGCTCACCGGCGCCACGGGCGTCCGCCCCACCACGTACGTCTCGCCGACCGAGCTGCGGGTGGCGCTGACCACGGCCGACCTCGCGGGGCAGGGGACGCTGGGCCTGAGCGTCCGCAACCCCCTCCCGGGCGGGGGCGTCTCGGGCGAGGCGGGGTTCGCGATCCTCGCCCCCGCGCCCGTCCTCGCCTCGCTCTCCCCGGCCTCCACCCTCGACGGGCAGACGAGCTTCACGCTGGCGGTGAACGGGACGGGGTTCGCGCCCAGCACGGTGGTGGAGGTCGGCGGGCGGGCGCGCCCCACGCGCTTCGTGAGCGCCACGCGGCTGGAAGCCACCCTGGGCCCCGAGGACGTGGGGCTGCAGGGGACTCTGCAGATCACCGTGATGACCCCCGAGCCGGGGGGCGGCCTCTCGGACGCGCTCCCCTTCGAGGTGCGCTCCCCGGTCCCCGTCGTCACCTCGCTGTCGCCGGCGCAGACCCAGGCGGGGCAGGACTACTTCGTCGTGGTGGTGAACGGGACGGGGTTCCGGCCGTGGTCGCGGGTGCGCCTGAACGGCGAGGACGTGAGCACCGTCTACCGCACCGCGACGGAGATCGAGGCCCACCTGTGGGACGTCCACATGGCGTCGCCGCGGACCGTGCAGATCACCGTCGTCTCCCCCGCCCCCGGCGGCGGCGTCTCCAACGCGGCCCCCTTCCAGATCGTCGCCCCCGTGCCGTAAACCGCCCGGAGCACGACAGTGAAAATCTCTCACAGGGGGCACGGAGGACACAGAGGGAATCGGGAGCCGCCAAGGAGCTCCCCCTGTGTCCCCTGTGCCCCCTGTGAGAGGCCAAAGCCGTAAAAGCATGTCTCACGCAGAGGAGCAGAGTCAGCAGAGAACCCCCTAAAGTTCTCTGCTGACTCTGC
>DATACF010000501.1:0-4805 GCA_036259235.1 Longimicrobium sp.
CGGCTGAAGCCACGGCAGCGGCTTCAGCCGCCCGGCGCGGAACTTCGTTTCACGCGCCCGTCCCTCACCCGCTCCGCTCCACCCCCAGCCCCGGCGCGTCGTTGAAGCGCAAGCTCCCGTCCGCCTCCAGCCCCGGTCCGCGGAAGGGGTCCGAGGCCAGGAGCGCCGCGCCGTCGAGGTCGACGTAGTCCACCAGCGGGGTGAGCTGGACGGCGGCGGCGATGCCGAGCGTCGACTCGATCATGCACCCCAGCATCACCCGCATCCCGTGCGCGCGCGCCGCGTGGACGATGCGGACCGCCTCGCGGAGGCTCCCGCACTTGGCGAGCTTGATGTTCACGCCGTCGACGACCCCGGCGAGCTTCGCCACGTCCGCCGCCACCTCGCAGCTCTCGTCGGCGATGATGGGGAGGCGCGAATGCCTGCGGACCAGGCGCAGCCCCTCGAGGTCGTCGGCCGGGAGCGGCTGCTCGACGAACTCGACGCCGAACTCCTCGAGCATGGGGATGCGGCGGATGGCCTCCTTGGCCGTCCACGCGGTGTTGGCGTCCACGCGCAGCGTCGCCTCCGGCGCCTCCTCGCGGACGAGGGCGAGGATCTCCGCGTCGCGCGGCGTCCCCACCTTGATCTTGAGGATCCCGTACCCGGCCGCCTCGCGCACCTTTTGCCGCATCACCTCGGGGGTGTCGATCCCGATGGTGAACGACGACTTCGGCGCCGCCGCCGGGTCGAGCCCCCACAGCCGCCACACGGGGACGCCGAGGCGCTTGCCGACGAAGTCGTGGAGCGCCGCCGAAACCGCCACCCGCGCCGCCGGGTTCCGCCCGATGGCGTGCGCCAGCGCCGCCTCCGTCCGCTCCAGCGCGAAGACGTCTCCCCCCGCCGTCTCCAGCGCGGAGGCCAGGCGGGGGAGGACGGCGCTCACCGTCTCCGCCGTCTCGCCGTAGTACGGCGTCGCGGGCGCCTCGCCCCACCCCTCCGCGCCGTCGCCGTCGCGCAGCCGCACCCACACCGTCCGCCGCACCGGCGGCGCCGTCTCGCGCGCGATGTGGAACGCGTGCTTCGTCTGGAGGTCGAGGACCTCGAAATCCAGCTTCATCCCCCCACCCCTGCTCTGTTCGGGAATCGAAATCGTCCGCCCCGCCCCTACCGCGCCTGCACAGGCGGCGGCGTGTGCATCACCACGAAGTCGTACGGCGGCCACGGCCCGGTGAGGTCGAGGTCGAGCGCGCTGTTGAGCCGCGAGAGCTGCTCCAGCTTGGCGCGGAAGGCGTCGGAGCGCGCCCGCTCCACCAGGAAGGCGGCGGAGAGCACCCGCTTCCCCGTGTGCGCGTAGGTCAGCGCGGCGGAGGACGCCCGCCGGAGCTCGGCGTAGATGTGCGTGGCCAGGTCGAGCGCCTTCGCCTGGGGGAAGGCGCTCTCCACCACCTCCACGTGGAGCCGGAACTCCCACTTCCCCCGCACCCGCGCCAGCGCCGCCCGCAAGCTTCCGTAGCTCTCGGCCAGGAAGCGCGCCACCCCGCCCTCGTCGGCGAAGACCACCCCCGGCGGCGCGGGGACCACGTCGCCCCGCAGGAGCGCGCGGTGCACCTCCCAGTGGCGGGCGGTCACGTGCATGGGGTCGGCGTCGGCGCCCTCGGGGGTGGCGGGGCAGACCAGCGCCGCCACCTCCTCGTACGCCACCAGCCGCGCCCCCAGCGCCGGGTCGGCCGCGTCCCACTCGGCCGGCGCCCCCGCGGCGGGGAGGACGGCCAGGAGCGAGAGCCCGCGGCCGGCGCGGGCGATGGGGACCACGGAAGGCTCGGCGGCGCTCACGCGAACGGGTCCTCCCGGAGGAGGGGGTAGAGGGCGCGCTGCGGGTTCGGCGAGGTGACCTCCGGGCCCCCGGCGGCCATGTACATGTTGACCTCCGAGCGGAAGCCCACGTCGCCCCCGATGTAGATCCCCGGCTCCACCGAGAAGCCGATCCCCTGGATCAGCGTCCGCGTGTCGCGCGTCTCCAGGTTGTCGAGGTTGGGCCCCGAGCCGTGGAGCTCGCGGTCGATGGAGTGCCCGGTGCGGTGGATGAAGTACTCGCCGTAGCCGCCGTCGACGATCACCGCCCGCGCCGCGTCGTCGGCCTCGAAGCCGCGCACCGGCTCCCCCGCCGCCCAGCGCTCCTGGATCAGCGCGCACGCCGCGTCGCGCCCGTCGCGGAGCACCGCGAAGATCGACGCCAGCCGCTCGGGCACCTCCGTGCCGACGTACCCCATCCACGTCTGGTCGGCGTAGACCGCCTGGTCGTCCTCCTTCCCCCAGAGGTCGATCAGGAGGAGGTCGCCCTCGCGGATCTCGGCGTGCTTCTCGGCCGAGGGCGCGTAGTGGGGGTTGGCCGCGTGCGCGTTGACGGCCACGATGGAGTCGCCCCCCACCGCCAGCCCGCGGCGGAGGAACTCGTCGTGGATCCACCCGCGCAGCTCCCACTCGGTGATCGTCCGCCCCCCGCGGATCGCCTCGGCCACGCGGAGGAAGGCCATGTGCGCCACGTCGTGCACCACCTGCGACGAGCGCCGGTGGCTGGCCTCGCCCTCGGCCGTCCAGCGGGCGTAGAAGGCGCTCACCAGGTCGCCGGAGGAGACGACCTTCGCCCCGGCCGCGCGGACCATCTCGATGACCCCGGCGGGGACGCGGTCGACGTAGGGGACCGCGTCGCCCTCGGCGTACTCCATCGCCACCTCGCCGCGGCCGCGGAGGAGGCCGGCCAGCGCCGCCTCCAGCTCGCGCCAGCTGGAGTACTGCACCTTCTCGCCGATCCACGTCTCCCACGGCTGCTGCTCGATGCGGTGGGTGATGGCGATGGGCGTCCCCTCCGCGGGGAGGTAGACGAACCAGCGGCGGGTGAGCTCGGGCAAGCCCAGGAGCTCCATCGCCACCGGGTTGTAGCCCTTGAAGGCGAAGAGGAGCCACCCGTCGAGCCCGCGCGCGCGCAGCTCGCCGCGGATGCGCTCCACGGTCTCGGGGGTGAGGGAGACGGTCTGCTCGGTGACGGCCATGGGGGATAAGTCCTGAGTCCTGAGTGCTAAGTCCTGAGTCCTGATTCCGTCTATGAGGACGATGTCAGGGCCGGGTGTGCTCGGGAGACCAGCGGGTGCCCTTGATGAGCGAGAGGCCCAGCACGCGCTCCCGCGTGAGGAGGCGGTGGACCTCGCGCTCGCGGAGGACGGCGCCCTTGACGCCGCGCCACCCCCAGCGCCGGAGCGCGCGCCGGAGGATGCCGACCTTCTCGCGGAGGGTGAAGATCTCGGCGAAGTCGGGGAACGGCCCCCCCGCCGCCGGGCGGAAGGGCGAGGGCGCGTCCGACCAGTCCTCGACGGTGAGGTCGACGACGCCCGCGTCGCGGAGGAGCTGCTTCCACTCCACCAGGATCATGGGCCGCGCGCCCAGGTGCCGCACGAGGATCTCGCGGCGGGCCGGGTCGACGTTCCCCGTCCAGATCAGCTGGACGAGGACGACGCACCCGAAGGGCTTGGTGACGCGCGCCAGCTCGCCCACCGCCCGCGCGGGGTCGGCCGAGGCGGCCAGGCCGATCTCGCCGATGGAGACGTCGAAGATCCCGTCGCGGTACGGGAGGTCGTCGAGGCGCGCCGTCTCGAAGGCGACCCCCTCCGCCCCGGCGTCGGCCGCGCGCCGCTCGGCCTCCCGCACCAGCGCCGCGTCGGAATCCACGCCGACGCACTGCACCCCGTGGCTCTTCGCCAGGAAGAGGGTGGTGACCCCCCGCCCGCAGGCGGCGTCGAGGACCTCCATCCCCTCCTCCAGCTCCGTCAGCGTCCCGATCCGCCGGTACAGCTCCTCGCCTCCGGGGGGGAAGACGACCTCCTTGCTGAGCCGGACCAGGTCCAGCATGGAGGGGCCGGCTTCCCGCTCGGGCGGCAGGGGGAACGCGTCCGGGGCGGAGGAGGACATGGGCAAGGAGTATAGGCGGGGGGGCGCGGGGGCGCTACAGGTGAAGTGCGTGAGTGCGTGAGTGCGTTGGGTCCGCCGTGGAGGAGAGGGTGGCGCAGGGAGGAGAGCACCTGAACAGCGGGGCGGCTGCGCCGCGGGCCCTCACCCTGGCGGCTCGCCGTAGGCTCGCCGCCTGTCCCTCTCCCGAACTACAGGAGAGGGACGTCCGGATACGACGGGCTTTCCTCGCGCCTCGAAAGCCGCCCCACATCGTGTCAACGCACTAACGCACAACGCACTAACGCACTTTCGTACTTTTTATTCCCGATCGCGGCCGCGGAGCTGCGGCCGGACGCCGACGCTCTTCTTGACGCGGCGGAGGGTGTGGCGGGTGTGCTCGATGGTGCGGTGGGTGTGGGCGATCAGGGCGTCGGCCTCGGCGCCGCGGCGCTCGGCGGCGGTGCCGGCCAGGCGCATCCCGCGGACGGAGATCTCGCAGGCGCGGTCGAGGAAGCGCGCCAGCACGCCGGCCGCCGCGTCGTCGCCCGCCAGCGCGGCTTCGGCCGCCGCCTCGCGGAGGAGCGTGAACTCGCGGCGGAGGGCGCGCTCGCTCCACCCCAGGCGCGCGCGCTGGGCCCCGTGGCGCTCGGCCAGCATCCGCTGGAGGTCGGAGCCGTCGCGCATCAGCTCGGGCTCGCCCCCCGTCTCGCCCAACACGATCAGCGAGGTGGCCACGTCGGCCAGGAGCGCGGGGACGTGGTCCTCCACCTCCGCCGCCGGGAGCTCGAGGATGCCGGGGATGGCGTCGTCGGCCAGGAGCCGCGCCACGAACACCGCCACCGCCGCGTCGAGCCGCCCCTGGAGGGCGCGCCCGGCCGCCG
>DATACF010000502.1:0-5024 GCA_036259235.1 Longimicrobium sp.
GGCCGCCGCGCGGGCGTCGCGGACCACGGCGCCCGTCCGCCTCGACGGGCGGCTCGACGACGCCGCGTGGGCGGCCGCCACGCCGATCACCGCCTTCACCCAGCGCGACCCCGAGGAGGGGCGCCCGGCCAGCGAGGCCACCGAGGTCCGCATCGTCTACGACGCCGACGCCCTCTACGTCTCCGCGCGCCTCCACGACCGCGGCCCCGTCACCGCCCCCCTGGCGCGGCGCGACACCGAGGGGCTGGCCTCCGACTGGTTCGGGGTGATGCTCGACAGTCGCCACGACCACCGCACCGCCGCCGGCTTCTGGGTCAACCCCGCCGGGGTGCGCAACGACGCCGCCGGGAGCGACGACGCCTTCGACCTCTCGTGGAACGCCGTCTGGGAGGCCGAGACGGCCGTCGACTCGGCCGGGTGGACGGTGGAGATGCGGATCCCCCTGGGGCAGCTCCGCTTCGACCCGGCCGGCGGCGGGACGTGGGGGCTCCAGCTCCAGCGCATCATCGCCCGCCGCAACGAGTACGCGTACTCGGCCTTCGTCCCCAAGAGCGAGCGGGGCGGCGTGGCGGCGTACGGGCACCTGGAGGGGCTCGCCGGCGTGAGCCCCGGGCAACGGCTGGAGGTCGTCCCCTACACCGTCGCCCGCACCGAGCGCGTCGACCCCGGCGGCAACCCCTTCCGCTCCGGCGCCGAGTACGGCGCCTCCTTCGGCGCCGACCTCCGCTACCGCCTCACCCCGGGGCTGGTCCTCGACGCCACGCTCAACCCCGACTTCGGCCAGGTCGAGGGCGACCCCTCGGAGGTCAACCTCTCGGCCTTCGAGACGCAGCGCGCCGAGCGGCGGCCCTTCTTCGTCGAGGGCGCCTCGCTCTTCGAGTTCGGGCGCGGCTCCATCGGCCCCGGCGCGGTCAACCGCGGGCTCTTCTACTCGCGCCGCATCGGCCGCCGCCCCCAGCTCGGCGCCCCGGTCGACGAAGCCGACGTCCCGCAGACGGCCACCATCCTGGGCGCGGCCAAGCTGACGGGCCGCGTGGGCGGGTGGAGCGTCGGCGTCATGGACGCCCTCACCCAGGAAGAGCGCGCCCTCTGGCGCGACGAGAGCGGCGCCCTCCAGCGGAGCGTGGTGGAGCCCTTCACCCACTACCTCGTCGGCCGGGCGCTGCGCGAGTCGCGCGGGGGGCAGACGTGGGTCGGCGGGGTGGGGACGGCGGTGAACCGGCGGCTGGAGGGCGAGCCGGCGGCGGAGCTGCGGCGGGCGGCGTACGTGGGCGGGGTCGACTTCGGGCACGAGTTCGCCTCGCGCGCCTGGCGCCTCTCCGGGTGGCTGGCCGCCTCCCGCGTCGAGGGGACGCCGGAGGCGATCGAAAAGGCGCAGCGGGCGCCGATGCGCTACTTCCAGCGCCCGGACGCGGCGCACCTGGAGGTCGACACCGCCGCGACGTCGCTCTCCGGGTGGGGCGGCCAGCTCCAGCTCTCGCGCCAGGCGGGGGAGCACTGGCGGGGCGACGCTTTCGTGTCCGTCGCCACCCCGGGATACGAGATCAACGACCTCGGCTTCCAGCAGCGCGCCGACGCGCGGCTGGTGGGCGGGCGGGTGATCTACCTCGAGAACACGCCGGGGCGCCTCTTCCGCTCGTACCGCCTGGAGGGGTTCGGCTTCGCCTTCGCCAACGGGGCGGGGGAGCGGGTGGGGAACAACCTCTTCCTGGGGACCGACTGGCAGCTCTCGAACTACTGGCGGGTGATCCTCAACGGCGCCTACTCGCTGGCCGGGCACAACGACCGGCTGACGCGCGGCGGGCCGCTGGCGCAGTGGCCGGGAGAGCGGCGCGTCTACACCGAGGTGCAGTCGGACGGCCGGAAGCCGCTGACCCTCGCGGCGGGCGCCTACTACCGCCACGCGGAGCGGGGGAACGGGGGCGAGCGGATGGGGTGGATGCGCGTCGGGCTCCGGCCGTCGCCGCGGTGGAGCGTGAGCGTCTCGCCGCAGCTGACGCGCCTCCGCTCGGGCTCCGCGTACGTCGCCACCGTCGACGACCCGCTCGCCGAGGCGACCTTCGGGCGGCGCTACGTCTTCGCCGACCTCGACCAGACGACGCTCTCGCTGGACGCGCGCCTCAACTGGACCTTCACCCCGAGCCTGAGCCTCCAGGTCTACGCCCAGCCCTTCGTGAGCGCCGCCGACTACGGGCGCTATAAGGAGCTCGCCCGCCCCGGCGCCCTCGACTTCGCCGTCTACGGCGAGGAGCAGGGGACGATCCGGCCGGGGGCGGAGGGCTTCGTCGTCGACCCGGACGGCGCGGGTCCCGCGGGCGAGTTCGCCGTGGCCGAGGACTGGAACCGGCGCGACTTCAACCTCCGCGAGCTCCGCGGGAACGCCGTGCTGCGGTGGGAGTGGCGCCCCGGCTCCACCCTCTTCCTCGCCTGGCAGCAGAGCCGCGACGACCGCGACGAGGGGCGCGGCACCTTCCGCCCCGGCCGCGACGGGAGCGCGCTCTTCGGCGCCGCCCCCGACAACGTCTTCGTCCTCAAGGTCAGCTACTGGCTGGCGCCGTGAGCGATCCGGTCTCGCGCGGGGCGGCAGAAACGGCGGGGGATGCGCGTTCCATCCCAGCCGGCTCCGCCGCCGCCGCGCGAGGGGTTCAATCCTTCTCCCGCTCCCGCGCATCCAAACCGAAACGGAGCCCGGTCTCCCTCTTCCGCCGGACGTGCCCCATGAAGATCCCGCCCATCACCGCCCCCCGCGCCGCCCTGGCGCTCGCGTTCGCGCTCCCGCTGGCCGCGGCCGCCGTGCTCGCCCGCGACCCCGCCCCGGCCGACCCGGCGCCGCACACCGTCCTGGTCCGCGTGACGGACGCGGACGGCGAGGAGGTGCTCCGCCGCGGCGTCGTGTGGGTCCCCTCCGGCTCCGGCGAGGCCGCCCGGACGCGGTCGTTCGCCTCCTTCGGCGAGGCGGCCCGCGTCGCCACGCCCTCGTGCGAGACCGCGCCGGAGCAGCGCGCCCCGGGCGCCGTCCTTCGCCTCACGCAGCGCTCGCCGAAGGCCGACCTGCGGGTCTGATCGGCATCCGGCTCCGCTCGAGATCGGAAACTTCAGACTTGCCGTTTCCGTGGCCGGCGCGCCGGTCCGGTCCCTGCTTCCCGTCTCGCGCGGAAGGCGGAGGGGACGCGGACCGGAGGGGCGCGATGGGGCGGGGGAAGAAGCCGGAGGGGCGGCACTTCGTGGGGATCTCGGGGTGGACGTACAAGCCGTGGCGGGGCGTCTTCTACCCCGAGGGGCTGGCGCACCGGCGCGAGCTGGAGTACGCCAGCCGGAAGATGGGCTCCATCGAGATCAACGGCTCCTTCTACTCCCTCCAGACCCCCGCCAGCTACGCCCGCTGGCGCGACGAGACGCCCCCCGGCTTCGTCTTCGCGGTCAAGGGGAGCCGCTTCATCACCCACATGCTGAAGCTGAAGAACCCGGAGGTCGCGCTCGCCAACTTCTTCGCCTCGGGCGTCCTGCGGCTGGGTGACAAGCTGGGCCCCCTCCTCTGGCAGTTCCCCGAGCGGATGCCGACGGACCTGGAGCGCTACGCCCGCTTCCTCGACCTCCTCCCGAAGACGCACGAGGCCGCCGCCGAGCTGGCGCGCGGCCACGACGCGCGGCTGGAGGGGCGGAGCTGGACCGGCGCCGAGGCCAGCGGCCCCCTCCGCCACGCCTTCGAGATCCGCCACCCGGGGCTGATGGGCCCCGACTTCGTCGCCCTCCTCCGCCAGCACGGCGCCGCGCTCGTCTTCGCCGACACCGCGGGGCGGTGGCCGTACGCCGAGGACGTCACCGCCGACTTCGTCTACGTCCGCCTCCACGGCGCCGAGCAGCTCTACGCCAGCGGCTACACCGACCCCCAGCTCGACTGGTGGGCCGCCCGCATCGCCGAGTGGAAGCGCGGCGCCCAGCCCGCCGACGCGGCGTGCGTCGCCACGGGCGGTCCCCCCGCGTGCCGGGGCGGCCGCGACGTCTACGTCTACTTCGACAACGACGCCAAGGTGCACGCCCCCTTCGACGCCCTCCGCCTCCGCGAGCGGCTGGACGCGGCGTGACGTAGATTGGGGCCGGGCGACGTTTCCCTTGATTCCCCGACACGCCGAGGAGCCGCATGGCCGCGGGACGAACCGCCGTACTGCTGGGGGCCACCGGGCTGGTGGGCGGGCACTGCCTGGAGCTGCTGCTGGGCGACGACGCCTGGGCGCGCGTCGTGGTCGTGGGGCGGCGGAGCCTGGGGCGCGCGCACGCGAAGCTGGAGGAGCGGGTGGTGGATTTCGAGCGGCTGGAGGCCGACGCCGACGCCTTCGAGGCGGACGACGTCTTCTGCGGCCTGGGGACGACGATCCGCGCGGCGGGGAGCCAGGAGGCCTTCCGGCGGGTGGACCACGACTACCCCCTCGCCGCCGCCCGCCTGGCGAGCGAGCGCGGCGCGAAGCGCTTCCTCCTGGTGACCGCGATGGGGGCCGACCCCGGCTCGCGCGTCTTCTACAACCGGGTGAAGGGCGAGGTGGAGCGCGGCGTCTCGGCGCTCCCCTTCGAGGGCGTGGC
Organism: Longimicrobium sp.; assembly: GCA_036259235.1. Taxonomy (GTDB): domain Bacteria; phylum Gemmatimonadota; class Gemmatimonadetes; order Longimicrobiales; family Longimicrobiaceae; genus Longimicrobium. The sequence goes on from DATACF010000502.1 coordinate 4,579, forward strand.
GCTCCTGCGCCCCTCGCTCATCCTGGGCGAGCGCGCCGACCGCCGCCCCGCCGAGGCGCTGGCCCAGCGGGCGGCGCCCGTCCTCAACCCCCTCCTCATGGGTCCGTTGCGGAAGTACCGCGCCATCCCCGCCGCCGCCATCGCCCGCGCCATGGTGCGCCTGGCGAAGGAAGGCTGGCGCGGCGTGCGGGCGGTGGAGTCGGACGAGCTCGCCGCCCTCGGCGGCGCGTGAGCGCCGTCGCGGGGCTTGGGGACGAGCCATAGATTGCGATCCACCGGGAAATCGACGCCGCCCCCGCGCCGTCGCATGAGGGATGCGGGCCCGAAGGGCGAAGACCCTGGCGGGGGGAAATGCGAAGGGGGAAGCGATTCGAGACGGAGCGGCGGAGTGCATGGAGTCCGCCAGGGGCTTCGCGCCGTTGGAAACGGTAGTATCGTTTCCTACG
>DATACF010000503.1:0-4715 GCA_036259235.1 Longimicrobium sp.
GCTCGCCGTCGCCGGGGCGGCGGAGAGGACGAGGGGGCGCGTGGGGGCGAAGCGCACCGTCACCCGCGCGGGGGCGGCGCCGAACGCCCGCGCCTCCACGACGGCCGTCCCCGGCGCGGCGGCGCGGAGCGTCCCCGCGGCGAGCGCGGCGGCGTCGAGGACGGGGAGGTCGTGGAGGTGGCGCGCCTCGGAGACGAGGGTGAGCGTGGGCGCCGAGGTCGTCTCCCCGCCCGCCGTCGCACGGAGGACGGCCGTCTCGCCCGGGAGGCGGAAGCTCACCTCGGCGCGGTCGACGCGGGTGGCCTCGCCCACGTCCGCGCTCGCGGAGGGCGCGGCGGTGGGCGAGCCTCCGCACGCGGCGGCGGCGGCGGCGAGAAGGGCGAGGGCGGCGGTGCGGATACGGCGGCGCATGGCTCGATCGGCGGGTCGGGGGTGAAGACCCGTCCCCTCCTAGCCAGCTTCGCGCCGCGCGAGGAAACCGCGTAAGTGCTTGCGGGTAAGAGGCTTCCGATCGCACGCGAAAGCCGGCGCCGCGTCCGGAAATCAGTCGCCTTTCGGATGTCTGGATCGTAAATGATTCATCCCCAATGGGTTGAGGGTGGGTGACCATGATCCGGACACGTATCACGCGCGTCGTCACCTTCCCCGCTGCCTTTGCGACGGCGCCGGGACGTGCGAAGTTGAGGGCCGGCCGCCCGCCGTCCCGCGTCCTTTACGCCCTGACGGACCTGGATGAAGCCCGACTTTCTCTACGAAGACGAAGACCGCCTCGCCGACTACGCGCAGGAGCGGCGGCTGGGGGCGCCGGCGGGGATCTTCCTCCTCGACGGCGGCTTCCACGTCGCCAACCACGGCTCGCGCGCGGCGCTGAAGCTCCTCGACCGGGGCGCGCTGCTGGTCGCCAACCTCCTCTTCGACCCGCGGAGCGCCGAGCGCGAGGTCTCGGGCGGCGCGCCCGCTCCGCGCGGCGCGAGCTTCGTCGACGTCTCGCCCCTCCACGCCCGCGGCACCGTGGCGCAGGGGCCGAAGATCGGGCGCAACTGATATCCCAAACAGCAGGCCTCACGCAGAGAAGCAGGGTCAGCAGAGAACTTCCGCGGTTCCTCTGCTGACTCTGCTGCCCTGCGTGAGGCTCATGCGGTTTCGGATGGCGCGGCGACGGTCCGGGCGCTATCGTAACGACTTCCCGTCCGACAGATCCCGAAGTCCATCGCCCCAGAAGTGCCGAGATGATCCGCCGTCTTTCCGTTCTCGCTCTCTTCCTCGCGACCTCCAGCGCCCATGCCACGCCCCTCCCGGCGCGCGCGGACACGGCGGTGCCGATGGCGGCGGCGGTCTACTGGCCGGAGGCGGGGGAGGGGTGGGAGCGGCGGCGCCCCGAGCAGGTGGGGATGGACGCCGCGCGCCTCCAGGAGGCGGTGGAGTTCGCCCGCCAGCGCGAGAGCAAGGCGCCGCGGAACCTGGAGCTGGCGCACTACCAGAGCTTCGGGCGCGAGCCCTTCGGCGAGGCCGTGGGGCCCTTCAAGGAGCGCGGCGACCCCACGGGGATCGTCGTGCGCAACGGCTACATCGTGGCCGAGTGGGGCGACCCCCACCGCGTCGACATGACGTTCAGCGTCACCAAGAGCTTCGTCTCCACGGTCGTCGGCCTGGCGTGGGACCGGGGGATGCTCCGCCTCGACGCCCCCGTGCACGCCTCGATGGCGCCGGTGATGCCCGCCTTCCCCGACGGGCGCCCGGCCGAGCGGATGGGCGAGGCGACGGTGCTGGAGCCCTTCGCGACCTCGCACAACCGCCGCGTCACCTGGGACCACCTCCTCCGCCAGACGAGCGACTGGGAGGGGACGCTCTGGGGGAAGCCCGAGTGGGCCGACCGCCCCGCCGGCGACGCCTCCACCTGGCGCACCCGCCCCCGGAGCGCGCCGGGGAGCGTCTACGAGTACAACGACGTCCGCGTCAACGCGCTGGCGCTGGCCGCGCTCAACGTCTGGCGCCGCCCCCTCCCCGAGGTCCTCCGCGAGCAGGTGATGGACCCCATCGGCGCCTCGCCGACGTGGCGGTGGACGGGGTACGACAACTCCTGGGTCCTCCTCGACGGGCGCGCCGTGCAGTCGGTCAGCGGCGGCGGCCACTGGGGGGGCGGGATGTTCATCTCGGCCCGCGACCAGGCCCGCTTCGGCTACCTGACGCTGCGGCGGGGGAGGTGGAGGGACCGGCAGATCCTGTCGGAAGCGTGGATCCGCCAGGCCACCACGCCGACGGCGGCGCAGCCGACGTACGGCTACATGAACTACTTCCTGAACACCGACCGGAAGATGTGGCCCAGCGCCCCGGCCACCGCGTTCGCGCACCTGGGGAACGGCACCAACCTGGTCTACGTCGACCCCGAGCACGACCTGGTGGTGGTGGCCCGCTGGATCGAGAACGACGCCGTCGACGGCCTCCTCCAGCGCGTGATCGCCTCGGTCGCCCGCCGCTGACGTGTGACCGGTAAGACGATATTTAGCAGACGTTTGACCCTCTCGAACGCCCGTTCGGGAACCCGCCGCCCTCCGCGCGGTATCAGCGCCTCCACCCTCCACCCGTTCTCCATACCGCGATGACCCTGATCTACCGAACCCTCGGCCGGACGGCCGGCGCGCTCGTGCTCACCGCCGCGCTGGCGGGAGGCGCCGAAGCGCAGACGCTCGGCGTCGACACCACCACCTTCGACCGCGCCGTGCGGCCGCAGGACGACTTCTTCCGCTTCGTCAACGGCACCTGGCTGCGGACCTCCGAGATCCCCGCCGACCGCTCGTCGACCGGCGCCGCCACCCTCCTCATCGAGGCGAGCGAGCGGGCCGTGCGCGAGGTCGTCGAGGCGGCCGCCGCCACCCCCAACCCGCAGCCCGGCTCCGACGCCCAGAAGGTCGGCGACCTCTACCGCTCCTTCATGGACACGGCGGCCGTCGAGCGCGCGGGGCTCACCCCCATCCGCGCCGACCTCGCCGCCATCCGCGCCATCCGCGGCCGCGAGGGGCTCCCGGCGCAGTTCGCCCGCAACGCGCGGATGGGGATCAGCTCCCCCTTCTCCTTCTTCGTCGGCGCCGACCAGAAGCAGAGCGACCGCCACACGGTCTACGTCGGCCAGTCGGGGCTGGGGCTCCCGGACCGCGACTACTACACGGCCGAGCGCTTCGCCCCGATCCGCGAGGCGTACCTCCGCTACCTGGAGACGCTGCTCCGCGCGGGCGGCGAGGCCGACCCCGCAGGGGCCGCGCGGCGCGTCCTGGCGCTGGAGACGCAGCTGGCCTCCAAGCAGTGGGAGCGCGCCCGGAGCCGCAACCGCGACCTCACCTACAACCGGATGACGGTGGCCGAGCTCCAGCGCCTGGCCCCCGGCTTCGATTGGGCCGCGTGGGTGCGCGAGGCCGGGATCGGCGCCGCCGGGTCGGTGGTGGTCCGCCAGCCCAGCTACCTGGCCGGGATGGACAGCGTCCTCACCGCCGCCCCGATCGCCGACGTCAAGGCGTACCTGGCGGCGCGCCTCCTCGACGCGTCGGCCCCGTACCTGAACCGCGAGATGGTCCAGGCGTCGTACGAGTTCCGCAACCGCACCCTGGCGGGGCAGCAGGAGATCCGCCCCCGCTGGAAGCGCGGCGTCTCGGTGGTCGAGGGGACGCTGGGCGAGCTGGCCGGGAAGATGTACGTGGAGCGCAACTTCACCCCCGAGACCAAGGCCCGCGTCGAGCGGCTGGTGAACAACCTCCTGGAGGCGTTCCGGCAGGGGATCGACGAGCTGGAGTGGATGAGCCCGGCCACCCGCCGGGAGGCGCACGACAAGCTCTCCAAGATCACCGTCAAGATCGGCTACCCCGACAAGTGGCGCGACTACTCGGCGATCGAGATCCGCCCGGGCGACCTGGTGGGGAACCTCCGCCGCGCCTCGGAGGCCGAGTACCGCCGCAACATCGCCAAGCTCGGCCGGCCGGTCGACCGCGGCGAGTGGGGGATGCTCCCGCAGACGGTGAACGCCTACTACAGCCCGGTCAACAACGAGATCGTCTTCCCCGCGGCGATCCTGCAGCCGCCCTTCTTCGACCCCAACGCCGACGACGCGGTCAACTACGGCGGGATCGGCGGGGTGATCGGGCACGAGATCAGCCACGGCTTCGACGACCAGGGGCGGAAGTCGGACGGGAGCGGGAACCTGCGCGACTGGTGGACCGCCGCCGACGCGGCCGGCTTCGAGCAGCGCGCCAACGCCCTGGTGGCCCAGTACGGGGCCTACGCGCCGCTGGAGGGGATGAACATCAACGGCCGCCTCACCCTCGGCGAGAACATCGGCGACCTGAGCGGGATCGCGGTGGCCTACAAGGCGTACCGGCTCTCGCTGGGCGGCCGCGAGGCGCCGGTGATCGGCGGCTTCACCGGCGACCAGCGCTTCTTCCTGGGGTGGGCGCAGGTGTGGCGGACCAAGTACCGCGACGAGAACCTCCGCGACCGGCTCCTGACCGACACCCACTCGCCCGCGCAGTACCGCGCCAACGGCCCGCTGGTCAACTTCGACCCCTTCTACGCCGCCTGGGGCGTCAAGGAGGGCGACGGGATGTACCGGCCGGCGGCGGAGCGGGTTAAGATCTGGTAAACGGCAGTGCGAAAGTGCGTGAGTGCGGGAGTGCGAACGCGCGGACGCGCTCCGGATGATCGCGACGGGGGGCGGCCCGGGTCCGGCG
>DATACF010000504.1:0-4523 GCA_036259235.1 Longimicrobium sp.
GGGCGTCTCCGCGCCCTGAGCGCGCGCGCGCGGCGCTACTGGTTCTCCAAAGCGATGCTGGAGAGCATGTTCTGGACGCCCCGGCACTCCCCGAGCGCCTGCTCCAGGGTGTCGTAGACCTCCTTCCACCGCAGCACCTCCATGGCGTCCGGCGCCCCCGCGAAGAGGATGCCGGAGGCCCGGTCGTAGACGCCCTGCCCCTCCTCGGAGATCCGCTCCATCTCGGTCCGCTTCTCGATCACCGCCGTCGGCCGCCGGATCTGGGCGACCGACGCCTCGACGCACGCGGTGGCGCGCACCAGGAGCGCCGAGAGCTCCCGCGCCGCCTCCCCCGTGTGGGTGAGGTGGAGGTTCTGCACCCCCCGCGCGGTGTCGTGCAGCAGGCTCACCAGGTCGCCCAGCGCCGACGCCACCTGGTGGACGTCCTCGCGGTCGAGCGGGGTGACGGTGACGCCCTCGATTCCCGAGACCAGCGCCTGCCGGGCCTCGGCGGTCGCGCGCTCCACCTCCGTCATCTCGGCCAGGAGCTCCGTGAACGGGTGCGGCTCGGCGAAGATCCGGTGCAGGATCCGCGCGGCGTCGGACGCGCCGTGGGCGAGGGCGGCGAACGCCTCGTAGAAGTGCCGCGGGCGGGTATGGCGAGGCATGGGGCACCGGGGGCGGGGAGGGAGCGCGCCGGGGGAGCGCGCACCGGTACGTGCACGGTCCACGCCATCCGGCGGTGGCGCCCCGTCGAAGGCGCCCCGGACCCTCGTACGCGATCAGTAGACGCCCACCTTCCCCCGCGCCGCCTCGCGGAGGCGGGCGGAGTCGTAGCCCAGCCCATCGCGGAAGACGAGCGTCACCTCGTAGATCGCCGCCGGCCGGGTCGTCGGATCGCCGTCGACGACGACGAGGTCGGCGGCCTTCCCCGCGGCGATGGAGCCGATCCGGCTGTCCTCGCCCAGGATGCGGGCGCCGTTGAGGGTGAGGATGCGCACCGCCTCCTCGGGGGTGAAGCCCGCCTCCACGAGGAGCTCGTAGTTGCGGAGGTTGCCGAAGCCGGGGAGGAAGCCCGTCCCCCACGGGTCCGACCCCGCGCCCAGGAGCCCGCCGGCGGCCACGAAGGCGCGCTCCCACCGCATCATCTTCGTCAGCAGCCGCTCGGGGACGTTGAAGGCCGCCGCGGCGAGCCCGGCGTGGTTGGCCTCCACCTCGGCGCGGGTGGCGGAGTCGAGCATCGCCAGGGCGCGCGGGTCGAGGCGGGCCCGCCCGGGGACGAACGACTCGTAGACGCCGAGGGTCGAGACCACCGGCGCTCCGCTCGCCACGATGCGGCGGAGGCTCTCGCGCACCGCGGGGCCGTCGACGTCCACGTCGGCCTGGGCGCGCTGGTTCTCGCGCGGGCAGACGTCCGGCTCCTTCCCCGGGACGTGCTCGCTGTCGGTGATGAGGCCGTGCTGGAGCGCGTCGATCCCCATCTCCGCGGCCTCGGCGAAGGTGACGGCGCAGAGGTGGCCGGTCACCTTCAGCCCCCGCGCGTGCGCCGCGTCCAGCGTCCACCGCAGGACGTCGCGGGGGCCGCTCATCACCTTGAACCAGGTGGCGCCCTTCCCGGCCCACTCGTCCACGAAGCGCCGCGCCTCCTCGGGCGAGTCGACGCCGCGGAAGGGCCCCGTGCGCCGCGTCCCGGCGGTGATGTACGGCCCGGCGATGCGGAGGCTGGGCCCCGGCATCTCCCCGGCGTCCACCGCGCGCTTGAGCTCCACCTCCTGCTCGGGGAGCTGGCTCCCCGCCGTCATCGCCGTGGTCACCCCGAACGCCAGGTAGAGGTACGCGCCGGCGTTCATCGGCGCCGTGCGGCGGATCCCGCCGAAGTAGGTGTGCTCGTGGAGCGACACCAGCCCGGGGATCACCGTGTGCCCGCGGAGCTCCAGCACCCGCGCCCCCGCCGGGACGCGCGTCGCCGCGCGGGGCCCCACCGCCTCGATCCGCCCGCCGCGCACCACCACCGTCTGGTCGTCCCGCGCCGGGGTGCCGGTGCCGTCCACCACCTTCACGCCGGTGAGCGCCACCACGGGCGCGTCCACGGCCACGAAGGGGCGCACGGCGGCGGAGACCGCCGGCCGCTCCTGCGCGTGCAGCGGGAGCGCGGCCAGGGCGGCGGTGAGCGGGAGCGCGAGTGCGGATCGGAGCGTCTTCATCGTTCTTTTCGGTCGGTCCGGTGCTTCCGTCGCCGGGGAGAGGGGTTACTGCGCGGCGATCTTCGCGAGCGCGGCCAGCCAGAGCACCGCGAGGAGGAGCGCGCCGCCGCGCCGGCTCTCCCCGCACGTCCACCAGAAGCGCCACACCAGCACCGTCGCCGCCGCGACGAGCGCGAGCACCTGCACGGCGGCGGAGAGGCCCGTGTACGGGAGCGCGTACTTCAGCGCGATCAGCACGCCGAAGAAGAGGACGAAGCGCGCGGCCGGCGAAAGGCTGGAGCGCCGGCATGCGGGCGCCGCGGGGAAGTCGTTCGCGGAATCTGGGGCGACGGACATGGATGCGGTGCGGAGCGGGAACGGGTGGCGTGGCGACGGAGCGGAATATAGCAGGGGGGAGGAAGCGGCCGGAGCCGGGCGGCGAAGATATGGCTCCTCCGCGGACCCTTCCGCATCTTGGCCCGGAGAAAGACTCCCGCGCGGCGCTCTCCTCCGCCGATCCCCTCGGCACTCTCCATCTTAACATCATCCAGGAGATCCCATGAACCGGACGCTGTGTCTGCTGACGTGCGCGCTGTCGATGTCCGTCGCTTCCCTCGCCGCCCAGCCCTCCGCCGCGCCTTCGCCGGGGTGGCCGCCGCGGACGGTGAGCGTGAGCGGCGAAGCGGAGATCCGCGTCGTCCCCGACGAGGCGGTGCTGACGCTGGGGGTGGAGACCTTCGACGCCGACCTCGGCGCCGCGAAGGCCGCCAGCGACCAGCGCGTGGCCGCCGTCCTGGCGGCGCTCCGGGCGCGGGGCGTCCCCGACGACCGGGTGAGCACCGACTACCTGGTGCTCCAGCCGCGCTACGAGGGGCGGAGCGACAACCGCCACGTGATCATCGGCCACGTGGTGCGGAAGACCGTCGTCGTCACCCTCCGCGACGTCTCCGCCTTCGACGCGGTGCTGGGCGCCGCCGTCGGCGCCGGGGCCACGCACATCCACGGCGTCGACTTCCGCACCACCCAGCTCCGCGCGCACCGCGACCGCGCCCGCGCGCTGGCCGTCGACGCCGCGCGCGAGAAGGCCGAGGCCATGGCCGGCCGGCTGGGGCAGCGCGTGGGCCGCGCCCTCACCCTCTCCGAGGGGCACTCCGGGTGGTGGTCCGGCTACGGCGAGGGGTGGGGGCGCCGCGACTCGGGGATGACGCAGAACGTGGTGCAGGAGGCGGGTGGGGGCGGGGGCGGCGCGGGCGGCGAGAGCACGACCCCGGGGCAGATCGCCATCAAGGGGAACGTCTCCGTCGTCTTCGAGCTCCTCCCGTAACCGGAAGCCAGCGGAAAAGCGAGCGCGGGGCCGGGCATCCATCACCCGGCCCCGCGCCGTTCCTTTCACTTCCGAGCCGGTTACCGCGCGGTGGCCAGAACGTATCGCAAACAATCCACCGTAAACCCTCTTTCCGCAGTGGCTTGGGGGTCCCCAGCGCCACCTTGCGAGGGATTGACAATCGTTCCGCAGGTGCGGTACACTCTTGTACCGGGAGGTGACCTGTCACCCCCTCCGGAGTTCGCCCGTTCCAGTCGCACAATCGTTGTGCGACTGGAGCTGGCCAGAGGCGAGGACGAGCGGCATGGCGACCCAGTTCGATCTTCCGGAAGTGCCGGAGTGGGTGCAGCGGCTCCGCGACAAGGGGTACGCCATCCGTCCCGCGACCCGCTCCAGCGGCTTTCCCCCTCCAGCGAACCGGCGCCCTGCTTCTCGATGGGTCGCCCTCTGGCGACGGACCATTCGGCGGCTGACCCGGAATGCCCCTCTACCTTGACTCGGACGCCGTAGTCAAGCGGTACGTGGACGAGGGGGACGGCGCGACGGCCACCATGGACGAGATCTTTTCGACCCCGCTGCTGTGGGGCGGTCTCTCTTCCAGCGAATGGCTCCTCCCCGAAGTAACGGCGGCGCTTACGAAGAAGTTCAGGAACGGCGACCTCGGCGCGGGGCAGCTCACCTCGCTCCTCGGCGACTTCCAGGCGGACGCCCGGCCGTCGTCACTCTGGTCGCGATCGGGACGGGGTATGCGGAGGGTGCGTCCGGGCTGATCGGCACGTACAGACGGACCCGCTTCCATGCCGGCGACGCGCTGCACCTGCATACGGCGGAGCGGATGCGCCGTGACATCGGCGCGGGCGAGCCGTTCGCGTTCGTCACGTCGGACACCGGACTGGCCGCCGTGGCGGTGCAGCGCGGCCTCACCACGTTCAATCCGTCCACGCAACCGCTCGCCGCCCTGGACGCCGTGTTCAGGAGATGACTCCGGGCGGAGGCCACAAACGCAAAGCCGCGGGGCCGGGCATCCATCGCCCGGC
>DATACF010000505.1:0-4164 GCA_036259235.1 Longimicrobium sp.
CCCTCTCCCGAGGTACACCGTGACCGTGACCGAGACCCAGGAAACGTGCCCCGCGTGCGGCGCCGCCGCGTCGGGACGCTTCTGCAACCAGTGCGGCGGGGCGATCACCGCCGCGTGCGCCGCCTGCGGGAACCCGCTCCCGAAGGGCGCCCGCTTCTGCAACCAGTGCGGGACGGCCGTGGGCGCGGCGCCCGCGGCCGCGCGCCGCCCGTCGCCCCTCCCGTGGATCGTGGCCGCCGCGGCCGTGGTGGCGCTCGGGGGGGTCCTCCTCTTCCGCGCCGGCGAGGAGGAGGCGCCCGCCCCCTTCGCCCCCGCGCCGGGTGCCGAAGTCGCCGCTCCCGGCGCGGGGGCGGCTCCGGGCGGGGGCGCGGCCTCGGTGGACCTGGCGTCGATGACTCCGCGCGAGGCCGCCGACCGCCTCTTCAACCGGGTGATGACCGCCGCGGCGGGAGGCGACTCGGCGCAGGCCCGCCAGTTCCTCCCCATGGCGCTGGCGGCGTACGGGCGGGTGTCGCCGCTCGACGACGACGGGCGCTACCACGTGGCCACCCTCCACCTGGTGGGGGGCGACTGGGCGGCGGCGCGGGCGCAGTCGGACACCATCCTCGCCGGGAGCCCGCGCCACCTCTTCGCCCTCTTCACCGCGGCCAAGGCCGAGGAGGGGCGGGGGAACCGGGCCGGGGCGCAGGCGCTCTACCGCCGCTTCATGGAGGCGTACCGCACCGAGGCCGGGCGCGGCGACATCCCCGAGTACCGCGACCACGCGCAGGCGCTCCCCGCCATCCGCCAGGAGGCGGAGCGGGCGGTGGCGGCGGCGCGATAGCCGCGGCCGCGGTTCGTCCCGCCCCTCTGCCGCGCGCGGGGGGGCGGGTTTATCTTCCCGTCTCTCCCGTCCCATCCGCTTGGGGCCATTCTCCCGCCCGTGCCCTCGGGCGGCCCCTCCCCCTTCCGCGCCCTCCACCTCCCGATGCCGACACGCTTCCGGCCCGCCGCGGCCGCGCTCCTCGCCCTCGCCCTGGCCGCGCTCGCGCCCGAGGCGGCCCGTGCGCAGACCAGCGAGGACTGCCGCCTCCGCGAGGCGGACCCCTGCCCCGACCTCGCGCCGATGGCCGGGGTCCAGCCGCACCCCTCCGTGGGGTCGTACGCGCTCCCGGTGACGATCCACTGGATCGACGACTTCCGCCTCGACTTCGGGACGCGGCGGATCACCTTCAACGGCGCCGACGTCTCCGCGAGCTTCACCACGCCGTTCAGCGACGGGCTCAGGGAGGCGTACTCGCAGGGAACGCTGACGCTGACCGGGGGGGCGGACACGCTGGTGGCCCGGATCTGCGACCTCGGGGTGGCGGGCGACACCCGGTGCACCGAGGAGCGCGTGGGGGTCGCCTACGTCCCCGCCAGCGAGGGGGCGCTCGCGCACGGCGACGGCGAGGTCGTGGACGCCGGCCGCTTCGCCGCCACCCTGGCGTACGCCACGCCGGCGTACTTCAGCCGCGACGAGGCGCGGGCGGTGACGCTCTTCTACTCCAGCGCGCAGGCCGACCCGGTGGGGCTGGTGCAGGTGGAGGTCCCCGCCGACGCGGCCTCTCCCCCGGACCGGCTCTCGCTGAAGGTGCGCGACGCCGCCGGGGCCTTCGTCCCCCTGCGGAGCGGGGGCGACGAGGTCTTCTTCGCGGGAGGCGCGGGGCCCGGCCTCCTCACCGCGCAGCTCGCGGCCGGCTCGCTCGCCACGGGCGCCCACGCCTACACGGCGGTGGTGCGGCGGTGGCGGGGGACGGGCGTCGTCGACGAGGCGGTCCCGGTGCGGGTGCTCGTGGTCAACGAGAGCGCCAGCCGCTTCGGGCGCGGGTGGTCGGTGCCCGGGGCGCAGCGCCTCCAGGTGGCCGACGACGGAGGGCGCACGGTGACCGAGGGCGACGGGACGATCCTCTACTTCCAGCGCGCCTGCGCCACCTGCGACACCTGGCTCCCGCCGAAGGGGGAGTACAGCACTCTCCACTACCTCTCGGGACCGAGCCCGTACTACGAGCGCCGCTCCGTCGACGGGCGCGTGGCCGTCTTCTCGGCGACGGGGCTCCTCCAGGCGCTCCGCGACCCCGGCGGCGCGCGGACGGCGTTCGCCTACAGCGGGACGCGCCTCGCCTCGATCACCGACCCGGCGGGGAAGCAGATCGTCTTCGAGGCCGACGCGGCCGGGTTCGTGGGCGCGATCCGCGACCCCGCGGGGCGCCGGAGCGTCCTGGGGTACACGGGGACGGCGCTGACGCAGATCACCGACCCGGCCGGGGCCGCGGCGCTCCGCCCCGCGTACGACGCCGCCGGCCGGCTCACCGGGTGGACCGACCGCCACGGCGGGACGTGGAGCGTGGCGCTCGACGCCGCCGCCACCGTCGACTCGCTGGTGGCCCCCGCGGTCGTCGTCGACGGCGGCGCCACCGTGCGCCCCGTCACCCAGCTCCGCTCGCCGGTGCTGGCGGCGCTCCCCCCGGCGGGGAAGGGGACCGCGCTGGCCCCCGCGCCGCGGGTGCGCCCCGACTCGGTGTGGGCCGAGTCGGCCGACCCGCGCGGACACCTCACGCGCACCCGCGTCGACCGGATGGGGCGCGCCCTCCGCGTGGAGGAGCCGCTGGGCTTCTGGACCGAGGTCACGCGCGACGCCCACGGCCGCCCCGTGGTGGTGCGGACCTCGTCGGGGGAGAAGACGACGTACGCCTACAACGGCTTCGGGCTGCTCACCGAGGAGGCCGACAGCGTCTCGGGGCGGCGGGTGACGCGGACGTACGACGCGGCCTCGCACCTCCTCCTCTCGGTGGCCGGCGACGGGCCCACGCGGACCTTCGCCTACGACGGCGGCCAGGTGGTCCGCACCACCCGCGCGGGATACGGGACCACGCGGCACGTCTACGCCGGCGGGCGCCTCTCGGGCCTCGTCCATCCCGACGGGTCGAGCACGGCGTACGCGTACGAGACGACGTGGGGGAACGTGGCGAGCGTCACCGACAGCACCCTCGCCGGAAAGCGCGCCACCCGCTACACCTACGACGCGTCCTCGCGGCAGCGGACCGTCGCCGACACCTCGGGGACGAGCACCACCGAGCACGACGCGCTGAACCGCCCCACCCGGATGGTCGACCGCAACGGGAGCGTCACCACGATCGCCTACCCGGGGGCGGCGACCGTCCTCACCGACCCGGCGGGGCGGGTGCACACGCTCACCCGCAACGCGCTGGAGTGGCTCGTCTCGGAGGTGCGGCCGGGGTCGCCGACTCCCATCGCCTACACCTACGACCGCGGCGGGAACGTGGCCTCGATCACCAACCGGCGGGGCCAGAAGACCTCGTTCACCCACGACGCGCGGGGACGCCTCCTCACCCGCGCGGCCGGCGGCGCCACGGCGGCGTACGCCTACGACAACCCCGCCGGACGGTGGATCGCGGCGCAGAACGCCGAGAGCACCGACACCCTCCGCCTCGACGCGTCGGGGCGCGTCACCAGCAGCGTCAGCGTGATGGGGGGGCGTCGCTTCGAGCGGCGCTACGCCTACAACGCGCGGGGGCAGCGGACCCGGATGGACTTCCCCGCGGTGGGCGACAGCCTGGTCTTCCGCTACGACGACGCCTACCGGCTCACCGAGATCAAGCCGCTGGGGACGGGGTGGACGACGCGGGTGACGTACGACGCGGAGGGGCGGGTCGACTCGCTCGTCTCCGCCCTGGGGCTGGCGCGCACCTTCCTCCACACGCCGTGGGGCGAGCCGGAGTGGGCCCGCTTCAGCGCTCCCGCGCTCGACTCGGTCTTCGGGCACGAGCTCGCCTTCGACGTCCGCGGCCGGCTGGAGAGCCGGGGGCGACGCTACGACGACGCGGAGCGCCTCCGCCTCTTCGAGCACGACCGGGCGGGGCGCCTCACCCACTGGCACGACGAGGAGCGCCTCTTCGAGGAGCGCTGCGAGCCCGACGTGTACGGCTACGTCGTCTGCCAGACCGACACGCTCCGCACCATCGGCGCGTCGGGGACCTTCGTCTACGACTCGGCGGGGAACCGCCGGAACGGGGCGACGCTGCACGCGGGGACGCACCGCTACGCCACCTTCGGGGCCCTGGCGCTGACCTGGGACGCCGACGGCAACCTCCTGACGCGGGTGGGCGGGGGCGTGGCCGACAC
>DATACF010000506.1:0-1742 GCA_036259235.1 Longimicrobium sp.
CCCGATGCGTCCGCCGCGCCGGGCGCGGGCGGTCGGCCGGGAGCGCCGTCTCCTCGGGCGCGCCCTCCAGCCTCGCGCGCCAGAACTCCAGCTCCCGCTCCAGCGCCTCGCCCTGGAGGAGCTGCCGCTGCCAGACGGCGTAGTCCGCGTACTGCACGGGGAGCTCGGGAAGCCGCGGCTCTTCTCCCTCCGCGTACGCGGCCAGGCACGCGGCCAGCTCGCGCCCGATCACCCCCATGCTCCACGCGTCGGAGACGATGTGGTGCATCGCCAGCAGGAGCCGCCGCGCGCCGCCGTCCACCAGGAGCGTCGCCCGGAGCAGCGGCCCGCGCTCCAGGTCGAAGGGCGCCGACGCCTCCTCCGCCACCTTCCGCCGCGCGGCCTCCGGACGCTGTTCGGGCGGAAGCGGCGCGAGGTCGAGGACGCCGAGGCCGATCTCCAGCGACGGCGCGATCACCTGCACGGCCCGCCCCTCGGCCTCCGCGAAGGTCGTCCGCAGCGCCTCGTGGCGGCGGACGATCTCGTTCAGCGCCCGCTCCACCTCCGCCGCCTCCGTCCCGGCGGGGAGCGGAAGCGCGGAGAAGACGACGTACGCCGCGTTCCCCGGCTCCATCCGGTCGATCAGCCAGAGCCGCTGCTGCGCGAAGGAGAGCGGGAGGCGCCGGTCGCGCCCCGCGCGGGTGACGCGCTCCGCCGACGAGGCGCCCGCCTCCCGCGCGCGCGCCACCGACCGCGCCAGCGCGGCCACCGTCGGCGCCTCGAAGAGCCGGCGGAGGGGGACCTCCACCCCGAACGCGTCGCGGAGGCGGGAAACGACCTGCGTCGCCAGGAGCGACTGCCCGCCCAGCGCGAAGAAGTCGTCGTCCACGCCGACCCGGTCGACTCCCAGCGCCTCGGCCCAGATCGCGGCGATCACCCCCTCGTCCGGCGTGCGCGGCGCCAGGTATCCCCCCGGCTCCGGCGGCGGCGCGGGGAGCGCGCGGCGGTCCACCTTCCCCGTGTTCCCCAGCGGGAGCGCGGGGAGGAGGACGAAGACGGACGGGATCATGTACTCGGGGAGATTCGCCGCCGCGAACGCCCGCAGCGCCACGCCCGTCAGCGCGGGCGACTCCGCGGGGGGAAGACCGCGGACGAGCGCCTCCCGCCGCGCCTCGGAGACCTCGCCCGTCGCCGCCGGACGCCGCGCCCACACCCACGCCGTCCCGCCGATCTCGCCGGTCTCGACCGCGAGCCCGCGCTCCGCCAGCAGGACCGCGACCTCCTCCGCCGCCGCGCCGTCCGCCGCCTCGACGACGACCCGCCGCACCCGCCGCCAGTCGCGCGCGGCGAGCCCGCCCAGCGCCTCGCGCTCGCGGCCCGGAAGGCGGAGACGGAGGAGGTCGATCCGGTCGATCCCCTCCTCGCGGAGGAGCGCGGAGAGCGTGCGGCTTTCAGACGAACGCTCGACCGAAGCACCGGCGCGGCCGGCGAGCGACCCGCCGAGGACGCGCGCGTCCACGCCGTTGAAGGCGAGGTTGCACGCCAGGCGGTCGCGCGCCGCGTCGTCCGATTCGATCGCCCACACCCGCGCGCCGGGAGAGACGAGCGCGGCGGCGAGCGAGACGAACCCCTCCCCCGCCCCGGCGTCCACGATCCGCGCCCCGGGCTCCAATCCGATCCCCGCCCCCAGCCAGTCCGCCCGCGCGAACGCCTCGACCCACCCGCGCTCCGCGTCCCCGCCCGCGACGACCTCCACGCCGTTC
>DATACF010000507.1:0-7932 GCA_036259235.1 Longimicrobium sp.
CCGTGGGGGGGGGGGGCCCCCGGGCGTCGGGGCCGGGCGGCGGCTTCGGCTGCCGGAGCGCGAAAAGGCCCCCGGCCGGACCCGTTGGGTCCGTCGGGGGCCTCGAGTGGCCCGTCTCCTTCCGTCCCGCCCGGCGAAAAAACAGAAGCCCCGCGTCCGGGACAGTGCCGGACCAGGGCTCTTTTTCGCCGTTCTTCGTTTGTTTCTTCCGCAAAGGATAAGTCTCTCCGCCTCCCCGCGTCAAGCCCACGAAGGACCGTCTCCGCGCGGGGCGCGGCGCCCCGGCGTCACGGCTGGACGGCCACCACCTTGCCGTCGAAGACGCGGATCTTCTGGCCGTTGAACTTCGTGAGCTCGAAGAAGGCGTCGTCCTCGTTGAAGCCCAGGCTCATCTCCTGGAGGAGCCGGATGGCCACCGCCTCGCCCAGGAGGACGGACTCGGTGTAGTCGCTCCGCCAGTGCACCCCGGCCGCGTTGCGGAAGAGCGAGATGTTCCCGGCCAGCTTGTTGATCTCGCCGCCGACCGTCATCTGCGCCGCGTCGGCCCCGGCATAGGGGACGAGCGTGAGGCCGTCGGCGCTCGAGACCACCGGGTTCTCGATCGCCTTGCTCTCGTCGAAGAACGCCTTCAGGATCGTCGCGCACGCCCCGGAGCCCGTCGAGTGCCCCGCGCCGTAGGCCGGGTGCGTGGGCGCGCCCTCGGGGTACGCCTGCGGGAGGAGGTACGAGAGGGCGAAGCGCTCCCCCTCGTCGCCGTAGTACGGCGCCAGCCCGCCGCTCTGGAGCGAGGTGAGGAGGCTGGCGTGGATCGGGTACGTGCGCCGCCCCTGGAGGTGGTTGTCGACGCGCCCGCCGAACTCCTCGGGGCGCAGCCGCCGGTGCACGCCCCACTTCTGCCACCACACCGCCCGAATGGCGCGGCCCAGGACCTCGGTGAGGACCTGGAGGAGGTGGATGGGGCCGAAGGTGCCGAAGCCCACCTGCGTCCGCGAGTCCATCGCCGTCCCCGGCGGGTCGTACGGGTTCCCCGGGTCCTTGGGGAACTCGGCGTCGATCTGCGGGCGCCCCGTGACCCCCGGCTGGAAGGCGAGCTGGTTCCCCGTGGGCTCGCTCATCAGGATCCAGGCGGCGTTGTACCAGGCGTCGATCACCTGGTCGAAGTGCACGAAGGTGGCGCCGTCGCGCAGGCTCCGGATGAAGCGGCGCTGCGTGTCGAAGATGTCCTGCCCGCGCGCGTCGACCCCGTTCTGCGCGTTCAGCCAGCTCCCGAAGTCGGTGAGCCAGTCGACCGCCTCCGCGGCGGGGATCAGCCGCTGGTCGATCACCCGCGAGCCGTACGAGATGAAGCCCTCGTCGGCGTCGCGCCCCAGCCCGTTGGGCTTTCTCGGGTCGACGTTCCCCTTCCAGAGGAGCTGCGAGACGTACGGCCCCACCTGCTCGCCCGGGTAGATCCCGCGGAAGACGTTCTGCGCCGTCACCGGCACCGTCCCGCCGAACTGGGGGAACTCGGCGTTCAGCGAGGCGGTGGCGGCCGCGATGGCGGGGTCGCTCCCGTATGCGGCGAAGTGGACGTCGCGGGCGACGGCCATCCAGTACAGCTCGCCCATCTCGTGCGCCGTCACCTCGCTGTCGAAGCGGGGCGCGGGGGGCTGCGTCACCTCCTGCGCGTCGGGGCCCTCGACGTCGAAGGCGAGCCCGCTCTGCGGGTTGGTGAGCTTGACGGCGGTGGCCGAGGCGAGCTGGATCTCCTCGAAGTCGTGCGGGTCCTCGCTCTGCAGCGCCCGCAGGAGCGATCCGTACGAGGCCGGGTCGGGGTCGCCGAGGGCGTCGTGCTTGAGGCTCTTGGAGTAGCTGCCGGTGTAGGGGCGGGTGGGGTAGTTGACCTCGTCGTTGTTGTTGGCGTGCTCGTCGTGGCGCCGCGCGGCCGCCAGCTCCGCCGCCTCCATGCGGACGTCGCGGGCCGAGAGGCGGCGCTCCTCGATCCGCCGCGCCCGCGAGGTGTCGGGCGTGTTGAAGTTGTCGAACACCGCCATCCCCGGCGACGGCGTGGGGGTCCGCGTCCCGGCGCCGAACTCCAGCGTCACCGCCGTGAGCGCGAAGGGGTTCGCCCTGCTGTGGAGCACCTCCCAGGTCATCCCGTCGGGCGAGGTCTCCCAGTAGGTGGTGGCCTCGCGCTGCCGGAGGCGGAGCCAGCGGTGGCGGGCCGGGTCGTACGGCACCAGCACCAGGTACGACCCCGTCCCCGCGACGCGCTGCCAGGCCCCGACGCTCCCCACGGTGACGTGGACGTCGACCTCGTTGCCGGCGTCCTTGCTGGCCGAGAGGTAGGTGAGCGTCCCCCCGATCGGGCGCAGCGCCTGGACCAGCTCGACCGAGACCTCCGAGTCGGTGAGGTCGTAGGCGACGGCCGAGGCGTAGTGCGCGTAGTCGGAGCTCGCGTTCCCGGCCGGGCGGACCTCCACCCGGCCGTTCACCTCGCGGATCCGGTCGGCGGGGACGGTGGCGGTGGTGGTGAACAACGTCCACTTCGTGGTGTCGCGGCTGTCGTCGTTGAAGGTGTCGACGAGCGTGTGTGCCTTCGCCATGGTGTCCTCTTCCGCATGGCGTTCCTGCCGCGGTGCGGCGCGAGGGTCCCGTCCGTGGCGCCCGCCCCGGGAAGGACCGTCCGGTGGGGACGCGAACGCGCCCCCGCCGCGCGCTGCCGCGGCGGGGGCGTCGGTGCGTCCCGGGTGTGCTCGGATCTGGAAGGAGAAACGAAAACGGCCCCGCCCGGGCGTTCCGGGTGGGGCCGTGGAGGGCCGCTTTTCGAGCTTCCTTCGGGAAGGATACGGCGGCTGTCCGGCGATGTCAAGGAACACCCGGGACAGAGGCGGGAAGACGCGGGACGTCCCGCCCCCGCCGGCGGGGCGGGAGCGGGGCGGAGAGGGTGGAGGCGCCGCCGCTCACGGCTCGAGCAGCACCACCTTCCCGTCGAAGATGCGGATCTTCTGCCCGTCGAACTTCGTCAGCTCGAAGAAGGCGTCGTCCTCGTTGAACGTCAGGCTCATCTCCTGGAGGAGGCGGATGGCGATGGCCTCGCCGAAGGGGAGCGACTCGGTGTAGTCGGTGCGCCAGTGCACGCCGGCCGCGTTGCGGAAGAGCGCGATGTTCCCGGCCAGCTTGTTGAGCTCGCCGCCGACGGTCATCTGCGACGCGTCGGCGCCGGTGTAGGCCAGGAGCGCCAGCCCGTCGCCGCGGGCGATCACCGGGCTCTCGATCGGCGCCGTCTCGTCGAAGAACGCCTTGAGGATGGTGGCGCAGGCGCCCGAGCCGGTGGCGTGCCCCGCGCCGTACGCCGGGTGCGTGGGCGCCCCCTCGGGGTACGCCTGCGGGAGGAGGTACGACGACGGGAACCGCTCCCCCGTCTGTCCGAAGTACGGCGCCAGCGCGCCGCTCTGGAGCGAGGTGACGATGCTGGCGTGCAGCGGGTAGGTGCGGGCGCCGGTGACGTGGTTGTGGACCCGGCCGCCATACTCCTCGGGGCGCAGCCGCCGGTGCACCCCCCACTTCTGCCACCACACCGCGCGGATGGCCCGCCCCAGCACCTCCGTGAGCACCTGGAGGAGGTGGATGGGGCCGAAGGTGCCGAAGCCCACCTGCGTGCGGCTGTCCATCGCGGTGCCCGGCGGGTCGTACGGGTTTCCCTGGTCCATGGGGAACTCGAGGTCGATCATCGGCCGCCCCGTCCCCGCCACCGCCGTCAGCTGGTTCCCCGTGGGCTCCGAGAGGAGGATCATCGCCGCGTTGTAGTAGGCGTTGATCACCTGGTCGAAGTGCACGTAGGTGGCGCCGTCGCGTAAGGAGCGGATGAAGCGGTAGGTGGTGTCGAAGGAGTCCTGGCCGCGCGTGTCGACGCCGTTCTGCACGTTGAGCCACGCGCTGAAGGTGGTCAGGTGGTCGACCCCGGAGGCCGCGGGGAGGACCTGCTGCGTGATCCGCTGCGCGCCGTAGGTGATGAACCCCTCGTTGGCGTCGCGCCCGGTGCCGTCGGGCTTGCGGGGGTCCACGTTCCCCTTCCACAGGAACTGCGAGACGTAGGGCCCCACCTGCTCGCCGGGGTAGATGCCCCGGAAGACGTTCTGCGCCGTCACCGGCACGGTGCCCCCGAAGGCCGGGAACTCGGCGTTGAGCGAATTGACCGCCGCCGCGATGAGGGGGTCGGTGCCGTAGCTGGCGAAGGGGACGTCGCGGGCCAGCGCCATCCAGTACAGCTCGCCCGCCTCGTGCGCCGTCACCTCGCTGTCGAAGCGCGGGGCGGGCGGCATCGTCAGCGCCTGCGCGTCGGGGCCCTCGACGTCGAAGGCGAGGCCGGACTGCGGGTTGGTGAGCTTGACCGGCGTCCCCGTCGCCAGGACGATCTCCTCGAAGTCGCCCGGGTCCTCGCTCTGGAGGGCGCGCAGGAGCGAGGCGTAGCTGGCGGGGATCGGGTCGCCGAGCGCGTCGTGGCGGAGGCTCTTCGAGTAGTTCCCCACCAGCGGAGTGCCGAGGTAGCTGACCTCGTCGTTGTTGTTGGCGTGCTCGTCGTGGCGCCGCGCGGCCGCCAGCTCCGCCGCCTCCTCGCGGACGTCGCGGGCCGACCGGCGCCGCTCCTCGACGCGCCGGGAGAGCGAGGTGCCGTCCACGTTGAAGTTGTCGAAGATGGCCACGCCTGGAGAGGCGACTATTCCGGACGCTTCCGCCGAGAGCCGCGCCCGGGAGGCGGTGAAGTCCGTGGGGTTGGGAACGCTCGCCAGCACTTCCCACTGCGCGCAGTCGGCCGACGTCTCCCAGTAGGTCGTCCCGTCCCGCTCGCGGAGCCGCCACCACCGGTGCGCTCCGGGATCGTATGGTGCGCGGGCGTGCTCGGTGTAGCTTCCCCCGATGACCTGGGACGCGATCAGCCAGCCGACCGCGGCGCGGAGGTCGATGTGACCGGAGGCGGGGTACACGGCCAACCCGGTGGCCGCGTTGTCCGCGGCGTTGAGGGTCCGTACCACTTCCACGCGGAACGCGGAGCCGGTGAGGTCGTACGTGGCGATCGAGTCGTAGCCGCCCCAGCTGCTCGCGCTCCCGCCGGCGGGGCGGATCTCCAGTCGGCCGTTGACCTCGCGGACCCGGTCGGCCGGGGTGGCGGTGTCGCCGTACGCGTCCCACTTCGCGGTGTCGGTGGTGTCGTCGTTGAAGTTGTCGACGAGCGTGTGTGCCTTCGCCATGATCGGATCTCCCGTCTGGCGTGCCTGCCGCGGTGCGGCGCGCTTGAGTCCCGTCCCGCGGCGGGCGCCGCGGGGGAAGACCGTTGGGGAGGCGAACACGAAAACGCCCCCGCCCCGGTCTGTGCCGGGCGGGGGCGTCTCGCGTCCCAGGTCTATCTTCGTTCAGGACCAATATGACGGCGCCTTCGGGTCTTTGTCAATGATTGTCCTAAACGAGTCGCGCAACGAAAACACCGGCGCGGGGAATCGCTCCCCGCGCCGGCTCCGCTCCGCGTCTCGCCGCCGGTCGGGCTAGACCACCGGCACCACCTTGCCGTCGAAGATGCGGATCGTCCGCCCGTCGAACTTCGTCAGCTCGAAGAAGGCGTCGTCCTCGTTGTAGGTGAGCGACAGCTCCTGGAGGAGGCGGATGGCGATGGCCTCGCCGAAGACCAGCGACTCGGTGTAGTCGGACCTCCAGTGCACCCCCGCCGCGTTGCGGAAGATGGCGATGTTCCCCGCCAGCTTGTTGATCTCGCCGCCCACGGTGAGCTGCCCGGCGTCGGCGCCGGTGTAGCTCTCCAGCGCCGTCCCCGCGGCGTTCGACTGCACCGGCTGCTCGATCGTCTTACTCTCGTCGAAGAACGCCTTGAGGATGGTGGCGCACGCCCCGCTGATGGTGGCGTGCCCCGCGCCGTACGCCGGGTGCGTGGGGGCGCCCTCGGGGTACGCCTGCGGGAGGAGGTAGGTGCTCGGGAACTTCTCCCCCGCGTTCCCGAAGTACGGCGCCAGCCCCCCGCTCTGGAGCGAGGTGCGGATGCTGGCGGGGATCCCCATCGCGTTCCCGTTGACGATCTGCCGCTGGATCCGCCCGCCGTACTCCTCGGGGCGGAGGCGGCGGTGCACCCCCCACTTCTGCCACCACACCGCCCGCCCCGCCTGCCCGATCACCTCGGTGAGGACCTCCAGGACGTGCACGTCGCCGAAGGTGACGAACCCCGCCTGCGTCTTCGAGTCGCCCGCCGTCCCCGGCGGGTCGTACGGGTTCCCGGGGTCCAGCGGGAACTCGCGGTCGCGCATGGGCACCGCGCCCGCGGCCGGGAGGCGCCCGTCGGTGGTGGGCTCGGAGAGGAGGTACCACGCCGCGTTGTACCAGGCGTCGATCACCAGGTCGAAGTGGACGTAGTTGGCCCCGTCGCGCAAGGATCGGATGAAGCGCCGCTGGGTGAGGTCGAACGAGTCCTGCCCGCGCCGGTCCTCGCCGTTCTGCACCGCCAGCCACCCCGTCCAGTCGGTGAGGTAGTCGACGCTGGCGCTCACCGTCCACTGCCGCTGGTCGATCTGCTGCGACCCGTAGGCGACGAAGCCGTCCAGCGCGTTCCGCCCCTGCCCGGCGGGCCGGCGCGGGTCGGCGTTCCCCTTCCAGAGGAGCTGCGAGACGTACGGCCCCACCTGCTCGCCGGGGTAGATCCCCCGGAAGACGTTCTGCCGGGTGACGGGGACGGTCCCGCCGAACTGCGGGAACTCGCCGTTGAGCGAGGTGACGGCCGCGCCGATCGCCGCGTTCGTCCCGTAGTCGGTGAAGGCGACGTCGCGCGCCACCGCCATCCAGTACAGCTCGCCCGCCTCGTGCGCCGTCTGCTCGCTGTCGTACGCGGGGGCCGGCGGCATCGTGATCTCCTGCGCGTCGGCGCCCTCCAGCTCGAAGGCGAACCCCGCCTGCGGGTTGGTGAGCTTCTTCCCCCCCGCCCCCAGGTCGATCTCCTCGAAGTCCCGCGGGTCGCCGCTCTGGAGGGCGCGCAGGAGGGTGCCGTACGAGCGCGGGTTGGGGGTGCCGTCGGCGAAGTGCTCCAGCCCCTTGGAATAGGCGCCCAGGTGGTTGAAGAGGAGGAGCTCGTCGTCGTTCCCCACGTGCTCGTCGTGGCGCCGCGCGGCCGCCCGCGCCGCCGCCTCCTCGCGGAGCCCGAGCCGGGCCAGGCGGCGCTCCTCGACGCGGCGGGCGCGGGCGGTGTCGGGGACGTTGAAGTTGTCGAAGACGATCACCCCCGGCGCCGGGGACGCCTCCCACGTCCCCCCGCCGATCTCGGGGGTGACGGCGGTGAGCGCGAAGGGGTTGGCCTGGCTGAAGAGCACCTCCCAGCTCTCGCCGTCGGCCGAGGTCTCCCAGTAGGTGACCCCGGCCGCCTCGCGGAGGCGGAGCCAGCGGTGGCGCGCGGGGTCGTAGGGGACGCTGTGCGGGTGCGAGAGGACCCCCGCCACCCTCCGGTTGACGCCGATCCGCCCGTCCCAGACGGCGAGGTTGATCCAGTTGTTCGCGTCCAGCCCCAGCGACAGATACGCCTCGCCCGCCACCCGGGGGCTCATGGCCCGCACCAGCTCCACCGAGACGTGCGACCCCGTCAGGTCGTACGTGGTGCAGGCGGCGTAGCCGGAGTATCCCGTCCCTCCCGAGGCCGGGCGGATCTCGACGCGCCCGTTGAGCTCGCGGATGCGGTCGCTCACCGGGAGCGGGTCGCCGTACGCGGTCCACTTCGCGGTGTCCGTGCTGTTGTCGTTGAAGTTGTCGACGAGCGTGTGTGCCTTCGCCATGATCGGATCTCCCGTCTGGCGTGCCTGCCGCGGTGCGGCGCGCGTGGCCCCGTCGCGCGGCGGGCGCCGCGGGGAAAGGCCGATGGGGGAGGGACGCGCGACGCCCCCGCCCGGCCCTGTGCCGGACGGGGGC
>DATACF010000508.1:0-20043 GCA_036259235.1 Longimicrobium sp.
GAGGCCTTGCTGTTTCAGTCCCGGACGAGCGCGATGATCCGCAGGGGGCCGCCGGAGCCGTTCTCGATCTTCATGGGGAGGGCGACTACGAGGGCGCCTTCGGGGGGGAGCCGGTCGAGGTTGGCCAGGTTCTCGAAGCCGGGGACGTCGGCCGCGGCGGCGACGCGGTGGACGAGGAAGTCCTTCGACGGGCCGTGATCGATGTGGGCCAGTAGAGCGTGCGCGGGCCGAACGGGTGCGTGAGGTCGACCATCCGGTGCCCGTGGAGGGGGATCGACCCCGCGGAGGCGCAGGCGGGGAGGAGGGCGAGGAGGAGGAGCGAGGGGCGGAACCGCATCGTGTGACCTCCGTGCAGGGGATTCGTGCGCGCTACGCCGCCGGGAGCCCGTCGCGCGCCACCTTCCGCACCGCGTCGGTGAAGAGGTCGATCTCCTCCAGCGTGGTGTAGACGTTGGGGGTGACGCGGAGCCCCTCGAGCTCGGCGTGCTTGATCGGCGTGGTGACGATGCGGTGGCGGGTCCAGAGGTGCTCGTAGAGCTTGCCGGGATCGATCCCCTCCAGCTGGACGTTCGCCAGCCCGTACGCCAGGCCGGGCTTCAGGCTGGTGTGGAGCCGCGCGCGGCCGGTCTCCAACAGCGCCGTCGCCCAGCGGTCGCGGAGGTAGACGAGGCGCGCGGCCTTGTTCGCCAGCCCGATCCCGTGGGTGAAGGCGAGCGCCTCGGCGGTGGCGAGGTAGTTGGCGGCCGGATGGGTGCCGATCTCCTCGAATTTGCGGATGTCGGCGTCCATCGACTCCGCCGCGGCCTGGAGGGGCCAGAGCTCGGCGATCTTCTCCTTCCGCACGAAGAGCATCCCCGTCCCGTGGGGCGCGTAGAGCCACTTGTGGAGGCTGGTGGCGTAGTAGTCGGCGCCGAGGTCGGCGATGGTGAAGGGGAAGTGCGCGAAGGTGTGGGCGCCGTCGACGATGGTGGGGACGCCGCGAGCGCGCGCCATCGCCACGATCTCGCGCACGGGGAGGACCTGGCCCGTGAGGTTGATCATGTGGCAGACGTGGAGGAGCCGCGTCCGCGGGGTGATCGCCGCGGCGAAGCGGGCGACGACCTCGGCGGGGTCCTCGGCGGGGACGGGGAGGCGCACCTGGCGGAGGACGACGCCGTCGCGGCGCTCGCGCTGCCGCCAGGTGGTGATCATCCGCGGGTAGTCCTGCGTGCTGGTGACGATCTCGTCGCCGCGGCGCAGGTCGAAGCCCATCTGGCAGATCTGGAGCCCCTCCGAGGCGTTTCGGGTGAGCGCCACCTCCTCGGCGTCGCACCCCAGCATCCGCGCCAGCCCCGCGCGCACCGTCTCGCGCTGGGGCTCGAGGACGCGCCACATGGTGTACGCCGGCGCCTCGTTGGAGTAGTCGAGGTGCCGCTTCATGGCGTCCTGCACCAGCGCGGGCGAGGGGCTCACCCCGCCGTTGTTCAGGTTCACCAGGCTGCGGTCGACGGTGAACGCCTGCTGCACCGCCACCCAGTACCGCTCGTCGCGCGCGATCTCCTCCGGCGTCCCGGAGAAGCGCGCGAGCTCGCCCGTCAGCTCGGCCAGCTGCGCCCGGCCGCCGCTCCCCAGCCATGCGGCGGGCGCGGCGCGGCCGAGCGTTTCGAGGAAGTGGCGGCGGGTCAGCATGGAAGTGCGTGAGTGCGAACTACGACGACTCTCGAAGAGGGTGGGCGAGCAGTCCGCGAAGGCGGACTTCGTGCCGTTCCAGCCCCGGTTTCAACCGGATCGGGTGCTCCGCGTTCCGCCCCGGAGCCCCGGAATCACTCAGGACTCAGGACTGTACCGCCGGCTTCGGGGTGGCGACGCTGGCTTTGCCGCGCCCGGCGGCGGCGCCGTTCAGGCCGTCCCACAGGCCGCGGAGGCGGGCGAAGAGCTCGCCGATGGGGGAGTGGGTGTCGACCTCGTCGGGGTGGTTGTCGAGGATGAAGCGGATCAGGGTGAAGCACAGGGTGGCCTCGCCCGTCACCAGGATGGCGTCCATCTCCGACACGTCGTCGAACCAGAGCGTGGTGCCGAAGTCCTTCGCCTGCCGGACGCTGGCGAGGAGGGCCGCGCTGGGGACGAGCCAGGGGTTGGCCTTGTAGAGCTTGGGGTGGTCGTCGGCGAGGGCGTAGATCAGGTTCGCCATCCGCTTCCCCTTGTACTGCTCGTCCTGGTAGACGCCCTTGTAGACGAGGCCGCGGATGCGCTTCATGAAGATGCTGGAGGTGAGCTTCAGCAGCGACCCCACCCGCAGCTGGAGAAGGGAGAGGAGCTCCAGCACCGTCAGCTTGCCCAGGTCATTGAAGGCGTCGCCGATCTGCACGTCCTTCTTCAGCACCTCCTGCGCGTCCTTCAGCAGGATCCGCAGGTAGACCAGCCCGCCCGCCACGCCCAGCGCGAAGAGGAAGGGGACGAGGTAGAGGAAGACGTTCCCCCACCCGCGCTCGCCTTCCTGCACCTCGCCCCACCACGTCCACGCCAGCATCCCCGCCGAGACCGCGGCGGCGGCGAAGGTGATCCACGCCAGCCAGGAGACGCCGCGCAGGGTGAGCCACCCGCGCTTCCGGGGCTCGGCGGGGTAGTTGTAGATGTCCTTCTCGGGGGTGGAGACGTCGGAGATCACCAGCGTGGCGGCCTCGCTCTTGTCGTAGGCCAGCACCAGCGAGTCGACCCCCTGGTTGTCGTAGATCCCGCCGTCCATCAGCGCCAGCGAGGGGAAGTCCGGGCCCAGCTCCGCCTTCGCCTTCTCCAGCGGGAAGGCGTCGGGCCAGTCGAACTGCTCGGGGAAGAGGAGGGGCTCGAAGCCGCCGGGGAAGCACGACGAGGCGGCGGCGATGTCGGCCAGGCGGAAGTGGCGGGCCACCGCGCGGGGGACACGGAAGTTGCCGTTGCCGATCCGGGCGTGCGGGTTCTGGCTGGCGCGGAAGCGGAAGTCGACGCCGGTGCGGAACTCGGTGGAGTTGAAGATCAACTCCTGCCACCGCCCGCCCGAGGCGGCCGCGTCGATGAGCGCCCCGAAGCGCCGGTCGCCCAGGAGCTCGGGGTGGGCGTAGACGTCGGCCGCCGAGCGGATCAGCGAGGGCCAGGTCCGCGTCCCGTGCTCGCGGTGGTCGGTGAGGGTCTCGAGCGCCTCGTGGATGACGTTGTGCCGCGCCATGAAGCGCTTGAAGCGGTCGTAGAAGCGCTCGAAGGGCTCGCCCTCCAGCCCGCTCACCACCCACGGCACTCCCAGGATCGTCCCGCCGGAGACGGTGGAGAGCGCCACCACGTCGTCGATGAGCTCGGCGCGGTGGAGGAGCCGCAGGCCCCCCAGGTGGAACGCCGCCGCGCGGTAGCCGCCGCCGGAGAAGGAGACGGCGAGCGGGCCCAGCGGGCCGGACGGGCGCGCGGGGGCGCCGGGGTCTGCGGGGCGCGGAGTGGGGTCGCTCATGGAACGGACTCGGGACGGTGGGGGAGCCGGCGGGAGGGGAGAACGGACAACGTTCGCGCGCGCGCCGGGCGGAGTCAACCGTTTTCACCCCTCCAGGCGCGGATGGGGACGGTTTTTCGCTTGCTCAGGCTTTTACGACCGTGTCTCACGCAGAGCAGCAGAGTCGGCAGAGAACCGCCGAAGTTCCTCTGCTGACTCTGCTCCTCTGCGTGAGATCCGTAGTAGATGCCGGGGAATGACGGAAGCTCGGAAGGATCACCCCACCGCCGCGGTGACGGCGTCGCCGCGGTGGACGCCGAGGCGGCGGGCGGCGGAGTCGCGGAAGATGACGACCTCCAGGAAGCCGGCGCTCCCCCAGATGGCGAAGGGCTCGGCGGTGCCGTCCTCGCCGTCGGCGTAGAAGCGGCGCAGCGCCCGGATGCGGGTGCCGTTCAGCACCAGCTTCAGCCGCCCCTCTTCGCTCCCCGGGAGGTCGGCGCGGGTGAGGTTGGTGACGCAGTTGCCGAAGTGGTCGACGTGGAGCACCGACCCCTCCACCGTCCCGTCCTCCCGGCGCGCCGGGCGGAGCGGCGAGAGGCGCACCGCGTCGTCGACCGGGTCGCCCAGCGCTTCCAGCGGCGTCCCGGCGGCGAGGGCGGCGGCCACGGGGGCGAAGACGTCGCGGCCGTGGAAGGTGGCGCTCACCGGGGTGCGGAAGTGCGCCTCGCGGGTGAGGTGGACGACGCGCGCGTCCCCCTCGCGCTCCATCACCCACCCGAACAGCCCGTTGTCGGGGCCCACGAAGCGGTGCCCCCCCGCCTCCACCGCGATCGGGCGGCGGCGCGAGCCCACGCCGGGGTCGACCACCGCCACGTGGACGGTCCCCCGGGGGAAGCAGCCGTAGGCGGCCAGGAGGGTGAAGGCGGCGGCGTGGACGTCGTGCGCCGGGATGTCGTGGGTGAGGTCGACGGGGGCGATCCGCGGGTCGCGCGAGAGGAGGACCCCCTTCATGGCGCCCACGAAGTAGTCGGCCGTCCCGAAGTCGGTGAGCAGGGTGACGATCATCTTCCGGGCCCTCCCGTCGCTGCCGTTCCGCGCCGCGTCCGCGTCCGTCTCTGTGTCGGGGATGGGACAAAGATCGGGCGGAAGGGGCGCGGGGGGAAGCGTTTCTTCGCGCGTCACCCCTCCCAGCCGCCCAGGAGGCGGCGGACGGCGACGAGCTGGCCCACGTGGTAGGCGGTGTGGTCGGCCACCAGGAGGAGCTCGCGGAGGTACGTCTGGCCCTGGCCGTGGGGGATGGCGGCGAAGAGGTCGACGGCCGGGTCGGCGGCCAGGCGCTGGAGGGCCTCGCGGTCGGCGCGGAAGGCGGCGACGCTGCGGTCCCAGGCGTCCGGCGTGGGCGGGGCCGTGTCGGGCGGCCAGTAGTCGTGCGGCCAGCGCTTCTCGGCGTAGGCGGGGTTCACGCAGAAGTCGAGGATGTCCTCCTGCGTGATCCGCAGGTGCTCGACGAGCTGCCAGGGGGAGTACGGGAGCCTGTCGGGCTGCTTTCCCCGCAGGGGCGCGGGGACGTCGTCCACGGCGGTGTCGTACGAGGCGTGCGCGTCCTGCCAGTCGAGGAGCCTGCGCAGGTGCTCGCGGAGGGCGGCGTTCGGGTGGCTCATCGTCGGGTTCGCTGGGGAGGCGGGTTTTACGGCGACGGCAACGGCAACTTCAACGGCGAAGCTGGGCGTGTCCCTCCGCTGCGCTCCGGGCCGGGCTGCGGGCGCCGTAGGAAACGATACTACCGTTTCCAACGGCGCGAAGCCCCTGGCGGACTCCAGGCGCGCGCCGGCGGCGTCGTGGACCGCCGCCTCCTTCGCATTTCCCTCCGCCAGGGTCCCGGCCCTCCGGGCGCGCATCCCTCACGCGGGCCCCGGTGCGGAGGCGGGCTTCTACGGCCGGCGCGGCGCGCCGGAGTCGACATCAGGGGCGGCCGAAGGCCGTCCACTCCGTTGCATGAGGGATGCGGGCCCGAAGGGCGAAGACCCTGGCGGGGACGAATGCGAAGGAGACCGCCGTCCGCGACAGCGCCGCGGAATGCGCGGAGTCCGCCAGGGGCTTCGCGCCGTTGGAAACGGTAGTATCGTTTCCTACGGCGCCCGCAGCCCGGCCCGGAGCGCAGCGGAGGGACATGCCCGCATCCGCCGTTCGCCGTTGCAGTTGCAGTTGCCGTAAGACCAGCCTTCTCAGAACGCCGCCGGCTCGTCCGCCGTGGGCCCGTACACCGACGGCACCGGCACGTCGAGGAGCCGCAGGTAGACGGAGAGCTGCCCGCGGTGGTGGGCCATGTGGCTGACCACCATCGTCCGGACGATCCCCATCTTCGGCCCGCGGAGGATCACGTGGTCGCCGCTGCGGAAGGTCCACGGCCGCAGGAGCGCCTCGTCGTCGGCCCCTTCGAGGGCGGCGCGGAGGGCGCCCGCCCTGTCGTCGAAGCGGGCCAGGAGCGCCTCTCGGTTCTCGGCCAGCGGGTTGGGCGGGAGCGGGTTGGCGGCGATGTCGAGCTCGTCGGTCCCGATCGTGGTCGACCCCCAGAAGGGGAGGGTGGCCAGGTGGGTGGCGAGCGCCCCCAGCGACATCGACTTCTCGTGCGGCTTCCAGCCGAAGTGCTCCTCGGGGACGCGCTCCAGGACGCGCCGGGTGGTCGCCAGCTCCTGCTCGAGGTCGCCGAGCGCCACCCGCTTGAGCGAGGACGCGGAAGAGGCCGGTTCGGTCGCGTTCGACATGGGCTCCGACAGCTTTCGAGGGGTCAGGACGATTCGTGAACGCGGACAGGTTCGTACGCCGCCCCGCCGCGCGCAAGCCGTTCGCCGGGGGCAGTCCTAAAGTCCCAAGTCCCAAGTGCCAAGTCCCAAGTGCCAAGTTTCCATATTCGATATCGCCTGTACAGCTTGGCACTTAGGACTCAGCACTCAGGACTTTCGTACTTCAGACGCGGTAGCCCTGGTACGGCGCCAGGGCGATCTCTTCCCACGACGCGCCGAGGACCGCCGTCACGACCTCCACCAGCGTCCACTCGCCGGGGCCGTGGAAAAGCTCGAACCCGTCGGTGAACGCCCCTTCGGGCTCGCCGGGGAGGGGCTCGCCCGTGTTCTCGGCGACCTGGCCCTCGACGGCGATCCACTCCCGCACGCGCTCGCCGTCGCGCCAGAGCGTGAACCCCAGCCCGCCGCTGGTGTCCTCGACGACCCACCAGAGGAGCTCGCCGCCCTCGGACGCGCGCTCCTGCGCCGCGGCGAAGGCGTCGGAGTCGCGCCAGGCGAACAGCACCTCGCCCCAGATCACCGTCCACTCGCCCACGCGCCCCACCCCCACCACGTCGCGCGTCATGATCTCCACCGGCCCGACCGGGTCGAGCGCGCCCTTCGCGCCCACGCCGGTGAGCGCGCGGACCCGCCCTTCGAGCCCGGCCTCGGGCGAGGGGCGGAAGGCGATGGCGTTGTAGTGGGTTCCCATGGGATCGTCGTTCGAAGGAGGGGGCGCGGGGAAGATCGGGAGCGCCCCAATGTCGGCGGCGCGCCCCGCGCCGACAAGCCTCCGCGCGTCCCGGCCGGGCGACGGAACGAAGCAGGGCCCCGTGCGCATCGCCGCGGGGCCCCACAACTCGTCACGACTCCGATCTCCGTGCCTGCGCGCCACCTTCCGTGCCGGGGCGAGTAGACCCCTCGCTTTCGCCCCGTTCCGAACCCGCACTCAGGACTCAGGACTCAGGACTCAGGACTCAGGACTCAGGACTCAGGACTCGGCACTCGAAGCCTCACGCCCTGATCTCCACCAGCTGCAGCGCGAACGTCAGGTCCTCGCCGGCCAGCGGGTGGTTCGCGTCGAGGGTGATGGCGTCGTCGGCGACGTCGATGACGGTGACGACGAAGGGCTGGCCCTCCTGGCTGACCTGGAACTGCTGGCCCACCTCCGGCTCCACGCCCTCGGGGAAGCTGTCGCGCCCCACGCGGAGGATCAGCTCCTCGCGCGGGTCGCCGTACGCCTCGCCGGAGGGGATGGTGACCTCCTTCTCCTCGCCGATGCGCATCCCGGTGACGGCCTCGTCGAAGCCCGCGATCACCTGGCCGGTCCCCAGCGTGAACTCCAGCGGCTCGAGCCCCTCGGAGCTGTCGAACACCTGCCCGTCGGCCAGCGTCCCCTTGTAGTGCACCCGCACGGTGTCGCCGGCCTTCGCCTGCTCCGCCATCGCCCCCCTCCGGTCAAAGTCGGTTCCCGCGTCCCTCCCCTCCGGAAGGACCTCTCACGCCGCCCCCCCGCAGCAAAAACGCCGCCGTGGGCCGCTACACGCCGAAGACGAGGCTGAGCGACAGGAGCCCGCCCATCTCCACCTCGTCGTCCGGGAGGCGGGCGTACGCGCCGACGCCGAAGCCCACGAAGCCGGCGACGGCGCGCGCCTCGGCGCCCAGGTACGTCCGATTCGGCCCCACGCCCCACGGATCGCCCCAGGTGCGCAGGAGCGACGCCTGCACGCGCGCCGAGAAGACGCCGACGTCGCTCACCCGCGCGACGCTCACCTGCCCGCCGCCGATCCCCGGCTCCACCACCAGCGCCGTCCCCGTCCACCCGCTCTCGTAGCGCTTCTCGACGTGCCCGACGCCGAAGTACGCCGACACGATCTGCGGGTTGCCCAGCCGCGCCCCGAAGAGCGGGACCCAGCGGGGGCGCGGGTCGTCGTCCGTCTCCTGCGCCCGCGCGGCGGCGGGCGCCAGGAGCGCGGCCGCGAGCGCGACGAGAAGGGCGGCGGCGCGGGTCTTCGGCCGCGGCGGGCGGAGCGGGAGGAAGCGCATGGGAGGCGTTCTCGCGGAAGTGAGGGCGGGGGAGGGAGGCGCGCCGCGTCAGGGCTGCGAGGCCAGCCAGTCGCGCGCCTGGTCGAGGGTGGTGAAGACCTCCATGTTCCGGCGGCTGAAGAGGAGGACGGCGCGGAAGAGGACGCGGTGGAGGCGCTCCATCCCCACGACGGCCGCCGCCTTGACGTACGGCTTGTTGTGCGCGGTCAGCTCCTTGAGCGCGTCCATCACGGGCGGGGAGTACCGGGCCCCCTTCACGTACGAGAGCGTCCGCACCGAGTCCGGCGGCTCGGCCGAGACCAGGGCGCGCACGGTGTCGATCTCGCGGAGGATGTCGCCGGTCTCGTGCAGCTCGGAGAGGTCGATCATCAGGATCCGCGCGCCGCGGTGGTCGACGAAGCGGACGCGCTGGGAGGGCTGGGGCGGGGCCATGCGGAAGCGGCTGGAAAGGAGGCGGACGCGGCCGGCGGCGGAAGCGGGGAAGGCCCCGGGGCCGCGCCGGAGTGGACGAAGCGCACAAAGCTACGCCCGCGCGGCGCGGCGTCAAGGGGCGGGGGCCGCCCTCCGCGCCGCGGGAACGGAACGGGCGCCGCGCGGTACGTGGGCGGGGTCCGCGCGCGCCACCGCCGGGCTCGGGGGCTCCTGGAGGGGGAAGGGGGAGTGTCGGGGACGGTTCTCCGCCGGGAGCGGCGGGAACCGCGCGGGGGGGCGAGGCGCGTGGATGCAGCAGGGTTATGCCCGGCCGGGCCGCAAGTCAAGGACGGCGATCTCGCGGGGGTGCGGGGCAGCGGATTCGGAGCGGGAGAAAGAGGGTCCGAAAGCGGGCGATGGGGGTGCGCGGCGCGTCCCGTCCGCCGGTCGCGTGCTCCATCCCGGGCGGGGGCGGGCGCCCCCGCGGCCGGGCTACCGGGGCCCGAAGCGGAAGCGGAGACCGGCTTCGAGGCCGATCACGTTCCCCTCGATGTCCGTTCCGTCGATGGCGGTGCCGCCCACCTCGGCGTCGCCGAGGGAGACGCGGGTGAAGGAGGCGGCGAGGGTGGCGGCCACGGTGGGCCCGAGCGCCACCTCCACGCCGCCCACGGCGCCGAAGCCGAGCCCGTCGCGCTCGGCCTCGACCCCGCCGATGTCGATGTCCTCCTTCACCCACCCCACGCGGGCGCCCACGAACGGGACGACGGGCGAGCCCGCGAGGGGGAAGCGGGCGCGGGGCTCGGCGTGGATCACCAGCGCGGTGATCTCGTCGTCGTCGCCGCCTCCCTCGAGGGAGTGGGTGGTGCGGATGACGCCGGCGCCGATCTCGAAGCGGGGGTGGACCCCCACCGCGAGGACGCCGCCGAAGCCGAAGCCGGCGTCGGCGTCGTCGAACTCGTCGCCGGAAAGGTCGAAGTAGCCGCCGAAGACGCCGGCGCTGAGGTTCTGGGCCGCCACCGGCGCGGGAAGCGCGGCGAGTGTGAGGGCGGCGGCCGTGAGAAGGAGAATGAAGCGGCGGGTCATTGAATTCCTCCAGTGTCGGATTTGACGGGAGGCGGACGGGACGGGAATGGAATCTTGATGCGCCGCAGGAGCGCGCGCAATCAAACATTTCGCGCGCGCGGCCGCCGTGCTCCAGGAGGGAGGGGGAGCGCTCAGACGCCGAGGAGGCCGCGCTCCTCCACCGCGGCCTTGAGGGCGGCGAGGCGGCGGCGGGTGTCGCGGGCGAAGACGCGGGCGAGGACGGGGCCCAGGAGCGGGCCCAGCCAGCGGGGGCGGGCGCGGAGCTGGTAGGTGAAGGAGACGCGCGTCCGTCCCGGTGCCTCCTCGCGGAAGCGCCACGACCCGGCGAAGCCGCCGAGGAACCACGGTCCGCGCGTCATCCGCACGGCGCAGACGCCGGGGGGGCGGAAGGAGACGTACTCGGTCTCCATCGCCAGCCCGCTGTGCGCCACGCAGAGGGCGCGCACGCCGGGCCCGGCCTCGCGCGCGCCGCCCACGAGCGCGGCCGACTTCAGGAACGGGTCCCACTCCAGCCGCCGCCCGTAGTCCTGCGTGAGCGCGAAGAGCGCGGCCGCCGGGGCGGCGACGACGACGGAGTGCTCGAACTTCATCGCTCGACTCTCGCTGACCGCCCGCTCACGGGAGCGGCTCCGCGCGGGCCACGATGCGGACGGTGTCGCTCCGCGCGCAGGCGGGGTCGCCCTGGCAGGCGGCGGCGGCCACCGTCGCGCTCCCGTAGGTGAGCCGCGCGCGCCGGCCGGCGAGGTCGTCGCGCTCGCAGAGCTCGAAGTCGGCCATCTCCGTCCGCGTCCGCCCGCCCGCGTCCTCCACCTCCACGTAGCACCCCCGGTCGCCCGCGGTGAGGCCGCGGATCGTCACGGCTTGCGCGTCCGTCGTCGTCTCCAGCGGCGGGAGCGCGGCGAGGGGGACGAGCGGCCACGCGCCGGGCGGCGGGATCTCCTCGCCCTCCTCCGGGGGAAGCCCGCAGTCGCGGGCGCGCACCTCCACGAGCTTCGGCGCGCCGCCGGCGAAGGCGTAGCGCACCACCTGCCCGCAGTCGCCCAGGCCGCGCGACTTGCTGAACACCGACAGCTCGCCGCGCGCCGTGTCGACCGCCGGCTCCCCCGCGATCCCGTCCTCCACGAGCCACCGCTCGCCGTCGTGCTCGGGGAAGCGGAGGAGGGTGGCGCGGGGCGGCGCGGCGGAGGCGTCGTAGAGGACGAAGTTGTAGCGCGCCTGGTAGGCGGCCAGGAAGCACTCCGCCTCCACCAGGTACCGCTCTCCGCCGAGGGGGTGGACGCGTACGCCGGACGCCTCGCTCCGCGACATCTCCCGGTGCTCGCGCTCGCAGCCCTCCGTCCACCGCGCCCGCGCGTACCACGCGGCGCGGTCCGTCGCGGGGGGAAGCGAGTCGCGCGACGCGGTCGTCGTCGCGACCGGAGCGGACGACGCGCTGTCGGACGACGCGGCGCCGGCGGACCGGTCGGCGGAGGGCGCGCAGGCGGAGAGCGCGAGGAGGGTGGCGAGGAGGCGAGGCTTCATGCGGGTCGTCGCGGTTTCCGAGGGTGGCGGGGCGTGCTCCCGGCGGGGAAGATGGCCGATCGGGCGGGTCTCCACCAGCGGTCGACGGCCTTCGCGCGTTGTAGCGGCGGGGGCGCGGGCCTACATTGGCCGCGTTCTCGATGCACGCTCCCCCGGCCGAAAGCGACGATGAGCGCGGACTTCCTCCTCTACGGGTCGTACGGGTACACGGGGCGGCTGATCGCCCGGCGGGCGCTGGAGCTGGGGCTCAGACCCCTCCTGGCCGGGCGGAGCCGCGAGCCGGGCGAGGCGCAGGCGGCGGAGCTGGGGCTGGAGTTCCGCGCCGTGGCGCTGGACGACCGGGCGGCGCTGGACGCGGTGCTGGCCGACGTCCCCGTGGTGCTGCACGCCGCCGGCCCCTTCTCGCGCACCGCCGCGCCGATGGCCGAGGCGTGCCTGCGGACGGGGACGCACTACCTCGACATCACGGGCGAGCTGGGCGTCTTCGAGGCGCTCGCCGCGCGGGGGGCGAAGGCGCGCGAGGCGGGGGTGATGCTCCTCCCCGGCGCGGGGTTCGACGTCGTCCCCTCCGACTGCCTGGCCGCGCACCTGAAGCGGCGCCTCCCCGGCGCGGTGCGGCTGGCGCTGGCGTTCACGATGGTGGGCGGCGGGGTCTCGCGCGGGACGGCGACGACGATGGTGGAGAACGCCGGGCGTGGCGGCGCGGTGCGGCGGGGCGGGCGGATCGTCCCCGTCCCGGCGGCGTGGAAGACGCGCACCGTCGACCTCGGGCGCGGGCCCATGGAGGTGACGACGATCCCCTGGGGCGACGTGTCGACCGCCTTCCACAGCACGGGGATCCCCGAGGTGGAGGTGTACACGCGCATCCCGCGGTCGCAGCGGCGGGCGCTGGTGGCCAGCCGCTACCTGGGGTGGCTCCTGGGCTCCGGCCCCGTGCAGCGCCTCCTCAAGCGCCGCATCCAGGGCGGCCCCCCGGGCCCCAGCGACGCCGCGCGCGCCCGCTCGGTGAGCCTCCTCTGGGGCGAGGCCGAGGACGCGGAGGGGCGCCGCGCCGTCTCGCGGATGCGCGCCCCGGAAGGGTACACGCTGACGGCGGCCACGAGCGTGGAGATCGTGCGGAAGGTCCTCGCCGGCCAGGCGCCGCCGGGGTTCCAGACCCCGTCGCTGGCCTACGGCCCCGACTGGGTGCTGGAGCTGGAGGGCGTCTCGCGCGAGGACGTGGAGTAGCCCCTCGGCCGCGGGCGCGCTATCCCGCGCGGGCGCGCGAGCTTGCGGCGGTGCCCGTCCCCACCGCCCGAATCCTCGCCGCGACGCGCGGATCGCGCGCATGTTCCCGCCGGTAGCGCGCGCCTATATTGGGCGGGCGCGCTCCGCCGGCCGGTCCGTTCTCCCCTCGCCGGCTCGACGGCGCGCCGTTCAGCGAGCCCTCCGCTCCATCGTCCGGTGGTCCTACCGGACCGGCAGGCCCTCCCCCGCGGTTCATTCATCCGCCCCCCCATCCATGGAAGGAGCAGTCATGAGCGACGACACTCTCGCCCGGTCCCAGGCGTTCGACGCCCGCGGCATCCCCCTCGACATGCGCTCCGGCGCGCTGGACGCGAAGTACCGAAGCCTGTTCGGCTACCGGGCGGGGTACCTGCCGCGCGACCGCGGCGCGGTGGACGCGTGGCAGCGCGCGCTCAAGGGCGAGATCGCGGAGAAGAGGGGGCGGCCCGTGCGCAGCCCGGCGGTCGCGGCGCTGGGCGAGCTGATCACGACGAACGGGATCGTGCGGATGTACGTGACCGAGATGATCGAGCAGGTG
The DNA here is from genome assembly GCA_036259235.1 of Longimicrobium sp. Classification (GTDB taxonomy): domain Bacteria; phylum Gemmatimonadota; class Gemmatimonadetes; order Longimicrobiales; family Longimicrobiaceae; genus Longimicrobium. The sequence goes on from DATACF010000508.1 coordinate 13,082, forward strand.
CCGCCCGAGCACAAGAACATCGACGACATCCCGGAGCTGCTGGCCGCGCTGGACCACATCGTCACCACCGCGCCGGTGTACAGCTCCGACCCGGACAAGCAGAACTTCTTCCCGATGTCGTCGCTGTTCGTCTACATGATGATGACGCCGGCGGGGGAGGCGGCCTTCCGCGACGGTCCGCTCAACGACGCGCTGCGGGCCATCCTCAAGGAGTGGTGCGACTTCCTGGACAGCCCGGAGAGCCTCTACGTGCTGAACACGGGCGAGAACGGCTGGCTGTCGCCCTCGGCGTACCAGTACAACAAGCTGTGGGAGTTCGTCATCCCCGATCCCGGCGCGCCGCACTGGGGTTGGACGTCGTTCAACGCGTACTTCCACCGCCAGATCAAGCCCGAGATGCGCCCGCTGGCCGCCCCCGGCGACCCCCGGGTGGTGGTGTCGGCCAACGACGGGACGGTCTACAAGATCGCCCGCGGCGTGCAGGCGCTCGACCGGTTCTGGCTGAAGGGGCAGCCGTACTCGCTGGTGAACGTGCTCGACGACCAGTACGTGGAGCGCTTCGTGGGCGGCGACGTCTTCCAGTCGTTCCTGAGCGGCGCCAACTACCACCGCTGGCGCGCGCCGGTCACCGGCACGGTGCGCGAGGCGCGGCTGGTGAACGGGCTGATGTTCAGCGAGATCCGGGCGGCGGGCCCGGACCCGACGGCGGGGACCTACTCGCAGGGGTACGAGGCGTCGGTGAACACGCGCGGGCTGGTGTTCATCGAGGCCGACGACCCCGTCATCGGGATGGTGTGCGTGATCCCCATCGGGATCACCGAGATCTCGTCGGTGACCATCGCGGTGCAGCCGGGCGACCGGGTGGAGAAGGGCGACGAGCTGGGATGGTTCAGCTACGGCGGCTCCACCCTGGCGCTGGTCTTCCAGCCCGGCGCCATCGAGTACTTCACCGTCTCCCCGCCTCCCGCGGGCGGCAACCCCGACGGCGGCGCGCCGATCAACGTGAACGCGCAGATCGCGGTGGCGCGGGCGGGCGCCTAGCGCGCGTCCCCGGCGGGGCCCAGCCACGCGCGGAGGGCGCCGGGGAGCTCGGCGCGGTAGATGGTGCCGTGGGTGAGGTCGGGGCGGGGCGTGTACGACCAGCGGAGCCCCGCGGGGGCGCGCGCCCGGAGCGTCTCGGCCAGCCGCGCGGCGGCGGGCGCGATGTTGTCCTCGTCGGCCGACGAGAAGTAGAGCGCCTTCCGAAGCTCCGGGCGGGTGGCGAAACGGGCGGGTGCGCCGCGCACCAGCGCCTCGGCGTTCCACCAGAGGCTGGGGCTGAAGGCGAGGTAGGTGCCGAAGAGCTCCGGCTCCGCGAAGAAGGTCTCGACGACGAAGAGCCCCGCGAGCGACTCGCCCATCAGCGCCCGCTCGTCCGTCACCCGGTAGCGCCGCGCGATCTCGGGGACCAGCTCGTCGGCGACGAAGCGGCGGAAGGCGGCCGAGCCCCCGACGCGCGGCGCGATCTTCCGGTCGTCCTCCACCTCGGTGGGGCCGGTGAGGTCGCGCCGCCGCTCGGTGTTCTCGATCCCCACCATCAGCATCGGGCGCATCTCGCCCGCGCGGATGGCGGCGTCGACCGTGGCGGCGACGTGCGGCCAGTCTTCCGCCACGCCGCCGTCGAGGAGGTAGAGGACGGGGAAGCGCTCGTCGCCCCGCGCGCCGTACGCCGGGGGCGTGTAGACGTTGATCCGCCGCGTCTCCGACAGCGTCCGCGACGCGACGGTGAACGAGTCGTGCGGCGGCGGGGTCGCCTGCGCGCCCGCGGGCGTCGCGGCGCCGAGCGCGAGGGCGGCGGACAGGAGGAGGGTCTCGATCGCGGTGCGCATCCGGTTTCTGCTCTCCGGCTGGGGGAGGGGCGTGGCGCTCTCGCGCTGGAAGCTACACGCCGCGCCGCCGGTGGCGAGCCCCGGAGGTCGTCGAAGTGTAAAGAAAACGCCGCGCGCCCGGGGATCGGGCGCGCGGCGCTTCGCTTCCGGCGCTCGCCTTCAGCGCTGCCGCGAAGAAGTCCAGTCGACGGCGCCGGCCGGCTAGACGTGCTCGATCCACGCCCGGACGAGCGCCGCGAACGCCGTGCGGCGGTCTTCGACCTCGCCCATGTCGCGGAACCGGACCGCCGCCCGGTCGTCGCCGAGCCACTGGAGGAGCGACTCGGGGTCGTGCACCGCCCCCTCCCGGAGCGGGCGGTCGCGCTTCTTCGCGCCGGCGTGGAGGATCACCTGCACGCCGTCCTTCGCCCGCAGGTGGAAGGTGGCGAAGTACTCGGGGATGCGGAAGCTCGGCGCGTTCCACTTGATCCCCTCGGAGACGCGCGGATCGGCGCCGAGGATGATCTCGCGGAGGGCGAGGATCTCGTTCCTGTGGGGATGGTCGACCGCCGCGAGGAAGCGCTCTGCGTCGTCGGGCACGGAGGGGCCGCCGCGGGATCAAGGGGCGAGGAGGAGACCGGGATCAGGCGCCGCGCGATTCCAGGAAGCGCTTGATGAGCGCGAGCGAGTACGACTTGGTGAAGTTGCGCCGGTAGGCGCCGGGCGAGAACGAGCCCGACGCCTGGAACTGGTCGCAGAAGACCGCCAGCTTCTTCCGCGAGATCGGCCGCGGGATGCCGGTAGCCGGGACGTACTCGATTCCAACCGGGGTGACGCGGTACCGGAACGGCCGCCGCCGGTGGAGGGTGACCCACTCGTCCCCCTCGTGCCGCGCCGCCCAGGCGAGCAGCTCATCCACGGTGAAGCGCATCGCCGCCGCCTCCGCGCCGCTACGACTGCGCGGGGGCGGGGAGGCGCTGGAGGAACGCCTCCTCGGAGCGCGTCTGGAGGAGGTTCTCCATGAAGGCGACCTGCTGCTGGAGCCGCTCGACGTCGTCCAGGAGGCGCTCGACGGTGGCCTCCAGCCGCTCCACGTGGGCGCGGGAGGCGTAGTCGCCCGGGGCGGCCCTGGTGAAGCGCGACAGGAGCCCCCCCCCGCCGGGGAGCGCGGCGACGGCGCCCGCGCCCGGGAGCCACGTCGTGCCCTCGGGGGCGGGGGGCGTCCCCGGGAGGAGCGGCTGCTTGGGGAGGAGCCCGGCGAGGGCGCCGGAGAAGCGGAAGGCGTCGGGCTTCGCGATCCGGAGGCGGTACCGCCGCACGCCCGTCTCGATCATGATCTGATGCGCGCGGATCCGGCTGGTGTGGTGGATGCCGGTGATCTGCCCGGGGGCGATCTCCACCTGCTTGCGGGCGAAGCGCTCCTGCTTGAGGCAGATGAGCCGCTGGTCGGTGACCACGATCAGCCACGGCGCGCGCCACGCGCTCAGCCCCAGCCGCGGCCGGCGCCGCCCCAGGAGGCGGCCGTTGACGATCCCCCGGAGCCGCTCGTCGGCGTGGAGGATGTACGGGAGGTCGCGGAACTCCCGCTGCTCCCACCACCGCTCTCCCTCGCCGATGTCCTTCAGCTGTCCGTCGATGGCCCCGCGATCTACTGGCATGACGACCTTTACCGCGTCGAATGGTGGTGGGAGGGAAGGGACTTCCGTGGCCGTGGCGGCCGGGTGGAGAGCGGGGAATTTAGCAGGATGCGCGAAAGCTTTCAACGAGCACGACTTCCGCGCCGTCTCAGCCGCGCAGGATCACCCGCTCTCCCACGGTGAACCGGGCGGCGTCGGCGCCGGACTTGAGGCAGAAGGCGAACAGGTCCAGGCGGAGGCCTCCGCCGACGTGACCACGGGGAGCACCTCGAAGTCGACGATGTCGCGCCAGCTCGCCATCCACTGCTCCAGCAGCGCCGGGTCGTCGCACTCCATCACCTGGAAGCAGCGCCGCAGGTCGGCCGTCACCCAGCTGGCGACGTACTCCAGCCCCGCGGGCGCCAGCCGCCCCCGCTCCGCGAAGCGCGCGTACACGGGGCGCGGGTCGCCGCCGCGGAAGGTCTCGATCACCAGGAAGAGCATGGCGGGTCCACGGTTCAGGGCGGCGTCAGCCGAGCCGCTGCGGCGCGGCGAGCGGCCTCGTCCGCGACAGCAGCTCGCCGTCGCGGGCCGCCTCGTGGAGCACCCGCGCGATGATCTCCTCGGTGCACGCGCCGACGATGAACATGTGCCGCTCGCCGCGGTGCATCGGGATCTCGGTCCCCGGGACCCAGTCGCCGCACGACGCCAGCGCCGCCGGCGTCATGAAGAAGCACCACCGCTGGCTCCCGTCGGGGAGCGTCACGCGGACCTCCATCCCCCTCCGGTCCGCGTCGGCGAGGTCGTCGTCGACGACGATCTCGAAATCCCGCCCCGGGTCCGACGTCACCGCGGCGAGCGCGTCGAGGTAGTCGTGGAGCGCCGCGGGGTCGCCGGTGCTCCCGTCGTCGCGGAGGCCGGCGCAGGCGACGAGGCTGGCCGTGGACGATTCGCCGCGGGCGAGGTGCGCCGCGAGGAAGCGCTCCATCGCGCGGTAGGCGTCGCGCACCGTGATCGCGCGGTCGAGCTCGGGGGCGTCGATGTTCATCCCGCGGCCCCGGACCGCCGCTCGGACGAGATCACCAGCCTGAACCCGTCCGGGTCCTCCAGCCGGAAGGCGCGCATCCCCCACGGCGTGTCGGCCGGCTCCGACGCGAGGGCGCCGCCGCGCTCCCGGATGCCGAGCGCGAGCGCGTCGACGTCCTGCGTCGTCGTCAGCATCAGCGAGAACCCCTCGCCCTTCGCGCGGTCCTCCCCGCGGGCGCCGTCGTCCTGCCCGATCAGGAGCCGCACCTCTCCCGCCCGGAGCGACACCGCCCGCAGCGTCCCCTCGCGCTCGTGCTCGCGCTCGACGGCGAAGCCCACCACGTCGCGGTACCACGCCAGGCTCCGCCGGACGTCCCTCACGGTGAGCGAGGCCGTGAGGGCGATGGCGTGGAAGGCTTCCGGCCCGGCGGGAGATTGGGTCGGCACGGAGGATCGGGCTCGAGACGCTGGAGGTCCGGCTTCGGAAGTCCCGACGGCGCGCGGCGGGGTCGTGCGAGCAAGAAGACGGATGCGTGCCGCTCGCGCAAGAGAGTCGGCCGCCGGCTCTTGTCCGCGAACGACGCGCGCCCTCCCCGGCACCGGGCACGCTCCACGTTTCGGAAAGGCCGCCCGGCGGGCGCTCACCCCCTGTAGGTGGACGACCAGCCGAACAGCGCACGCAGCCGTTGCCCGGGATTGAACTTGAATACGGTGCTCTCGCCTTTGCGCTTCACGTAGAAGCCGCCGAACCCGGGCAGGGTGAGCCCGTGTCCGCTCGCGAACGTGTCGTACATCTCCCCCAGCACACCGTCCACCCACGCGGCCGCCTGCGCCTCGTCGGCCCCCATCCGGCCCGCGACGCGGTGGATGAACTCCTTCTTCTCGATCCGGTCTGCCATTGGCGGTCGTCGAAATCCAGGTGCGCCGCCCCCGTGGGCTCACTCCAGGTCCGGCAGCTCGGCGCGGGTGAGCCGCAGCCGGATGCTGCGCGGCGCGCCCGGTGTCCGGTCGATCAGCCCGCGCGCGTGGAGCGTCAGGACCATCTGGTGAACGGCGGGGGGCGTCAGGCGGAAGTAGCTGCCGATGTCGGCCTCCGACGGCGCGACGCGGTGGATCTTCGTGTAGTAGTAGATGAACGCGAGGTACTGTCCCTGCCTGGCCGTGTAGGGCGCCTCCGCGTCCTCCCCCGCCGCGTCCGGCGCTCGCGGCGTCATTCGACCCCGTCCGGGCCGGATCGGGGCGCGGGGCAGGGAACGGACACGCCACCGCCGAACGGGTCGTCGCCGGCCTCCAGCCCCGTCTCCATCCTTTCCATGTCCTCCCAGCTGTTCCCGAACGCCGCGCCGCCCTCCGTGTAGCCGGCGACGAACGCGAACGCGTCGTCCGAATCGGCCGGTCCCGCCGCCCGCGCACGCTTCTCCAGCCGCCGGACACGCTGGGAGGCGCGCGATTGCTCGGCCTGCCGGGCCTGCTCCAGGCGGGCGCCGGGGATGGCGACGTCCAGCATCCGGAGCTCCAGGACCGCGCACACGTCGCTCACGCCGAACCACTTCCGGTAGCCGCGGACCACGTCGTGGCCGCGATACGTCGCGATCCAGCGCTTCGCGGACCGGAGGCGGGCGGCGCGCGACAGCCGCTTGCGTCGGGGAGTCGTCATGCGGGTCAGATCGCGCCCCAGGCGGCGGCCACGGTCAGGTTGTCCCTCGCCATCCTGGTGTCGAAACGCTCGGGGTCGTAGTCACCCGCCCAGAGGCGGTAGTCGCGGTGCTCGGGGTGGCCCGGGTCGCGGAGCGCGTCCACCATGTGCTGGTACCCGTCCGGTCCGCCGCTGTCCTCCGGCGGGCCCGCGCGCTCTCCGCCGTACAGCATGGGCAGCGCGGGCTCGTCGTCCAGCGGCGTGGAGACGTACACGTCCACCACCACGATCTCGTGCACCCAGTGGTCGCCGAAGTCGTAGGTGTACGTGAGCCGGGCCCGCTTGCGAAGCGCCAGGTCGCGCAGGTGGACCGCGGTGGAGTCCTCGTCCTCCGCCTCCGGGTGGGGCGCCTCGAAGCGCCGCTCTCCGGCCTCGAACCTGTACAGGTGGTAGTCCATCCAGCCGAACAGGAGCTGGATGACGCGATGCAACTGGCCCAGCGTGTACGCGTCCGGCACGAGTACCCGGCGCCAGATCGGCGGCTCGATCTCCGCGAGCGTGATCCGCAGCTCCAGCGCGCGCGGCTTCGGCTTACGGCCGCGGCGGGCGGGAGCGCGGGAGGCGTGCGGGTCGGTGGACGCCATCGGCGGAATGGATGCGTGGGGAGCGAGGCGGCGCGGGCCTGTTTTTGCCGCGCCCGTCGCGGCGAACGCGGAAGAGTAGCGCATCCGCCATGCGGGCGAAAGTGTCCAAAGAGAACGGGGCGGGCGAGCGAGGCAAGCGCGTCCGCGAGGGGATCGGCCCGCCCCCTGCTCGTCCCACCGACGAAGCGCCCCC
>DATACF010000509.1:0-4928 GCA_036259235.1 Longimicrobium sp.
CCCCCGCGGCCGCCGCGGCCCCGCGCGCCGCCTCGCCGGCGGGAGCCTGACGCCCATGCGCTCCGAGATCATCGCCCGCAACTACGCCGAGACCCTCCTCGAGCTGGCGCGGCGCCAGGGCGGGGCGTCGGTCGAGGCGTACCTGGGCTCACTCGACGCGCTGGCCGCGCTCCTGGAGGGCGACCCCCGCGTCCGGGAGTTCCTGGAGACGCCACGGATCGGCGCCGAGGACAAGAAGGCCGCGCTGACCGCCGCCCTCGGCGGGCGCGTCCCCGACCTCTTCCTCCGTTTCGTCCTGGTGGTCGTCGACAAGCGCCGCCAGGGGCTCTTCCCCGAGATCGCCGCGGCGTACCGCGGGCTCGTGGACGAGCGGATGGGGCGGGTGCGGGTGGCCGTCTCCATCAGCCACGCCCCCGACCCCGCGCTCCAGGACGAGATCCGGCGCGGGCTGGAGGCCCGGCTGGGGAAGGCGGTGATCCCCACCTTCACCGTCGAGCCCGAGCTCCTGGGCGGGGTTGTGGTGCGCATGGGCGACCAGATCCTGGACGGCTCGCTCCAGAGCCGCGCCGCGCAGCTGCGCCGCCACCTCCTGGCGGTCGAGCTCCCCCCGCTCGCCGCGGCCGGCTCCTGAGGGGAGCGGCCGAACGGGACCGGGGCGGGGGTTTCACAGAGGGACGACCAAGCATCTTTTCGGCTGACCAAGGGCCACTCCAGCGGCGCGCTGGACCGGACAAAGGGATAGAGACGATGGCGACGGCGGAAACGCAGCTTCGCGCGAGCGAGATCAAGAACGTCCTCCTGGGCGAGATCGAGCGCTACCAGGAAGACCTGGGCGCCGAGGAAGTCGGCGAGATCCTCGAGGTCAAGGACGGGATCGCCCGCATCTACGGGCTCACCGGGACGATGGCGAGCGAGATGCTCGAGATCACCGCGGGGGAGAGCGGGCAGGTGATCACCGCCCTGGCGCTGAACCTCGAGGAGGACAACATCGGCGCGGTGGTCATGGGCGACTGGACCCAGGTCCAGGAGGGCGACCGCGTCCGCCGCACCCAGCGCGTCCTCGACATTCCCGTGGGCCCGGCGTACCTGGGCCGCGTGGTCAACCCGCTGGGCGAGCCGGTCGACGGCAAGGGCCCGATCCACGCCGCCGGGCGCCGCCAGGTGGACATCGTGGCCCCCGGCATCGTCCTCCGCCAGCCGGTGAAGGAGCCGATGCAGACGGGGATCAAGGCGATCGACGCGCTGATCCCGATCGGCCGCGGCCAGCGCGAGCTGATCATCGGCGACCGCGGCACCGGGAAGACGGCGATCGCCATCGACACGATCATCAACCAGAAGGGCCAGGGCGTCGTCTGCGTGTACGTCGCCATCGGCCAGAAGAACTCGACCATCGCGGGCGTCGTCGGCCGCCTGGAGGCGGCGGGCGCGATGGAGTACACCATCGTGGTGGCGGCCTCGGCCTCCGACCCGGCCCCGCTCCAGTACATCGCCCCCTACGCCGGGACCGCGCTCGCCGAGTACTTCATGTACACCAAGGACGAGAACGGGAAGGGGAAGGCGACGCTCTGCGTCTACGACGACCTCTCCAAGCAGGCCGTGGCGTACCGCCAGATGTCGCTGGTCCTCCGCCGCCCCCCCGGGCGCGAGGCGTACCCCGGCGACGTCTTCTACCTGCACTCGCGCCTCCTGGAGCGCGCGGCCAAGCTCTCCGACGAGATGGGCGGCGGCTCGCTGACGGCCCTCCCGATCATCGAGACGCAGGCGGGCGACGTGTCGGCGTACATCCCGACCAACGTGATCTCGATCACCGACGGGCAGATCTTCCTGGAGTCGAACCTCTTCTACTCGGGCGTGCGCCCGGCGGTGAACGTCGGCATCAGCGTGAGCCGCGTGGGCGGCTCGGCGCAGATCAAGGCGATGAAGAAGGTGGCCGGCAAGCTCAAGGGCGAGCTGGCCCAGTACCGCGAGCTGGAGGCGTTCGCCGCCTTCGGCTCGGAGCTCGATCCCGTAACCCAGCGGCAGCTGGCCCGCGGCTCGCGCGCGGTGGAGGTGCTGAAGCAGGCGCAGTACTCGCCGTTCCCGGTCGAGAACCAGGTGGCGATCATCTACGCGCTGAACAACGGGTACCTCGACAACGTCGACGTCCCGCAGATCCGGGCGTGGGAGCGCGACTTCCACCTCTTCCTCCGCGCCAACCATCCGCAGGTGCTGGCGGGGATCCGCGACAGCAAGGACCTGGGCGGCGAGGTCGAGCAGGCGCTCAAGGCCGCCATCGACCGCTACGCCGAGCTCTTCGCCGACCCGCACTCGCCGGTGGGGACCGACACCTTCGCCGACTCGCCGATCCTGAACGAGACCGACGCGGACCGGCGGATGAGCGAGGACCAGCTGCGCCTCTCGGCCCGCCCCGAGGCGAACGCCTCGCAGGCGCGGCAGAGCTACTGATGTAGGGGACAGGGAACAGGGGACAGGGGACAGCGGGCCTTTCGCGGGCTGTCCCCTGTACCCTGTCCCCTGTGCCCTCTGACCATTCGAACAGACAATGGCCAAAGCCAGAGAGCTCAAAGGGCGCATCCGCTCGGTCCAGAACACGCGCAAGATCACGCGGACGATGGAGATGGTCTCCACGTCCAAGCTGAAGCGCGCGCAGGACCGGGTGACGGCCGCCCGCCCCTACGCCGAGCACCTGGGGAGCGTCATCGGCCGGCTGCTCACCCCCGAGCTGGCGGCGCGCTACCCGCTCCTCCGCCAGCCCGAGCGGGTGCGGCGGGCGGCGGTGCTCCTGCTGACCAGCAACCGCGGGCTGGCGGGGGCGTTCAACGCCAACCTGATCCGCGCGGCGCGCACCCTGGTGCAGCGCCTCCGCGGCGAGGGGGCCGAGGTGGAGCTGCACATCGCCGGGAAGAAGGGGGTCTCCTTCTTCCGCTTCCAGGGCGAGACGCTCCGCACGGCGGTCTCCGACATCAGCGACCGCCCCACCGCGGCCGACGCCGAGCGGCTGGTGGGGACGCTGATGGACGAGTTCACCGCCGGGACGATGGACGCGGTCTACGTCGTCTACGCCCGCTTCAACTCGGCGCTCTCGACCCCGCCGACCACCATGCGGCTCCTCCCGGTGGAGGCGCCGGCGGAGGGCGGGGGCGCGGGGCCGGACTACATCCTGGAGCCCGGCGCCGACGAGATCGTGGGGCGGATCCTCCCGCTCTACGTCCGCAACGGGGTCTACCGGGCGCTGGTGGAGACCTCGGCCGCCGAGCACGGGGCGCGCCGGACGGCGATGAAGAACGCCACCGACAACGCCAGCGACCTCCTCGACGTGCTGACGCGCACCTACAACCGCGCCCGCCAGGCGGCGATCACGCAGGAGATCGCGGAGATCGTCGGCGGCGCGGCGGCGCTGGAATAACCACAGGGACCATCACCCAAGGAGAACGATACATGGCAGCCATTGCCCCCGAGCGGGCGACCGTGCCCGCGACCGCCGCCGGCGTGGGCCGCGTGGTCCAGGTGATCGGGCCCGTGATCGACGCGGAGTTCGAAGGCGGGCTCCCCGAGATCTACAACGCCGTCGTCATCCGCCAGCCGGCCGCCGAGGGCCGCGAGGCCATCGACGTGACGCTGGAGGTGCAGCAGCACATCGGCCGCAACCAGGTCCGCGCGGTGGCCATGTCGTCGACCGACGGCGTGGTCCGCGGGATGGCGGTGGTCGACACCGGCCGCTCGATCGCCATCCCCGTGGGGCGCAAGGCCCTGGGCCGCATCCTGAACGTCCTCGGCGACCCCGTCGACGAGCGCGGCGACATCCCGGCCGACGCCGAGCGGTGGCCGATCCACCGCAACGCCCCGGCGTTCGTGGACCTCGAGCCCAAGACCGAGGTGCTGGAGACGGGGATCAAGGTCATCGACCTCCTGACCCCCTACGTGAAGGGCGGGAAGATCGGCCTCTTCGGCGGCGCGGGCGTCGGCAAGACGGTCGTCATCCAGGAGCTGATCCACAACATTGCCATGGGGCACGGCGGCCGCTCGGTGTTCGCGGGCGTCGGCGAGCGGACCCGCGAGGGGACCGACCTCTGGCTGGAGTTCCGCGAGGCGGAGCTGATCAAGGACGACAACCTCGAGGAGTCGTCGGTGGCGCTGGTGTACGGCCAGATGAACGAGCCGCCGGGCGCGCGCCTCCGCGTGGCGCTGGCCGGCCTCACGGTGGCCGAGTACTTCCGCGACGTCGAGAAGCAGGACGTGCTCTTCTTCGTCGACAACATCTTCCGCTTCACCCAGGCGGGCTCGGAGGTGTCGGCGCTCCTGGGCCGCATGCCGAGCGCCGTGGGCTACCAGCCGACGCTGGCCACCGAGATGGGCGGCCTCCAGGAGCGGATCACCTCGACGCGCGAGGGGTCGATCACCTCGGTGCAGGCGATCTACGTCCCCGCCGACGACCTCACCGACCCGGCCCCGGCGACGGCGTTCGCGCACCTGGACGCCACGACGGTGCTCAGCCGCGCGCTCACCGAGATCGGCATCTACCCGGCGGTGGACCCGCTCGACTCGACGAGCCGGATCGTGGACCCGCAGTTCATCGGGCAGCGCCACTACAACGTGACGACCGCGGTGCAGCGGATCCTCCAGCGCTACAAGGAGCTCCAGGAGATCATCGCGATCCTCGGGATGGACGAGCTCTCGGAGGAGGACAAGGTGACGGTGGGGCGCGCGCGGCGCATCCAGCGCTTCCTGTCGCAGCCCTTCCACGTGGCCGAGCAGTTCACGGGCACTCCGGGGAAGTACGTGAAGCTCGAGGAGACGATCGAGTCGTTCGAGCGGGTGGTCAACGGTGAGTTCGACCACCTCCCCGAGCAGGCGTTCTACATGGTCGGCGGGATCGAGGAGGCGGTCGAGAAGGCCCGGCGCCTCGAGCAGGGGGCCTGATGGCGGCG
>DATACF010000510.1:0-1933 GCA_036259235.1 Longimicrobium sp.
GCGAAGTCCCGGCTCCTGGGCTTCGTCCACCCCAACGCGCGCATCGGCCTCGACCGGCTTCCCCGGCACCGGCTCGAAGACCCGTACGCCCACGAGGCCGTCGTGGGGCTGTACGCGCTCCGCTCCACCCGTGGCGGGCTGAAGTGCCGCGCAACGCTGCGCCCGCAGGGGTGGCGAAAGCCCGAGCCGGGCGACGCCACCGTGGCCGTGGGGGAGGCGCCGGGCACCCCCGCGGAGACATAACCGCGTGAGACGCGAGAAAACGGAAGGGCACCCCCGGGGAGCGCCCTTCCGTTTTCTCGCGGAGCCGGCGGGTTACTTCATCGGCTCGCCGCGCGTCGGATCGGTCATGCCCGGTCCGTGCTCCGTGTGCCGATCGTCCGCGGCCAGCTTTTTCCCTCCCGGGCGAAAGCTGTAGCTCGGGACGTGCCGCCGCGGGGCGAGCTCGTCGGAATCGTCGCGCCGTTGGGGCTGCTTGTTCGGACGGCCTCCCACGCGCCGGTACGTCGGTTCCGCGACGACCACCGGCTCGGGGACGGCCAGGATCTCCACGCCCGCTTCAGGCTCCCTGTGCACGCGGACCTCAATCCGGCCGATGGAGAGCGGATCGCTCCGGGAGAGCGCGACCTCGATCTCGTCCCGGCGGGGGACCGTCTCCAGCACGCCGCGGAAGGCGGGCGCGGCCGCGGGGTCGGCCGGGACCACCGCCGCGGACGAGACGCGCCGGAAGTCGCCCACCAGCCGCTCGGCGTCGTCGTAGAACCACCGCGCGGCGGCGCGCGATGACTCCGGCGTCCACCCGCCGACCACCAGGTGCGACACGCCCGTCTCCGGGTTGTAGAGCCGGACGACGACTCCGTGGCCGTTCTCCCGCGCCGCGGCCACTTCCGGGGCGCAGGCACTCGTGAAGGGACGGTTGCCGCTCAGGGAGACGCCGAACGCCTCCAGCAGAGGGTCCGTCACGGGGTGGTCGACGCCCACCACGACAGTGGGGCGGTCGAGCCGGACGCGCTCCGGCTGGAGGCCGCCGAACGACGGCTCCGGCGGAACCCACTCCTCCAGCGCCTCCGGCGGGACCCCCGCCCGCTCGAGCGCGCGCGCCACCAGCGCCTGGCTCGCGGCGGCGGCGTGCGCACGCTTCCACCACTCGAACCCACCGCCCGAAGGGACGCTCATCCAGGGGAAAAACGCGACGCGCCGCTCGGCGGCGGCGCTTACCCGGAGGGCGTGGGCCAGGTGGCTGGCGGGGGCGGGGTCGAGGGCGCTCAGGAAGGCGGAGACGGCGTGACGGGCCTGCGTTTCGGGGAGGGCGGCGAGCTCGGCGGCCTCGGCCGCTGCGTCGTCGAGCGAGCCCCGCACCGTGCGCGCCTCCACCGCGCAGCGCACCACCGCGGCGGCGGCCCGCAGCCAAGCGGGCTCTTCGACCGAGCCGATCGCCAGTTCCCCCAGAGGTGTGAGCCGGTAGCGCACGTCGCGTCGGGTGCCGCCGCGCGAGACGAGCCCCGCGGGGACGGACCACTTGAGGACGCGGTCGAGCTGCGTGTCGAGGAGGCCGGTGCGCTCGCGGAGGTCGGCGAAGCGAGTAACGCCCAGCGACAACGCGCGGAGTACCTTCTCGGCGTGCGTCCGGGTGCGGACCAGCGATGTGAGCGCGGCGATGTCGCGGTCGCCGGCGCCGGATCGGCCCTGGGCTAGGGAGCAGGCCACTGCCAGAAGCGTTTCCGCGGTCGCCAGACGCCCCCGGTCGGCCGGCGCATCGCCGCGGCGGGCGAGATCGTGCTTTCCTTCCTGGAGGAGGTGCTGATAGCGCGCCAGCCGGTCCGGGTCGTCCGCCGCGCCGACCAGCTCACGCGCGGCCGCCGTCAGGTCGGCGATGTCGTCGGCAGGGTCGTCTCCGCCGGTCTTCCACCGGCTCACCAGGGCCGTCACGGGG
>DATACF010000511.1:0-3118 GCA_036259235.1 Longimicrobium sp.
GAGCAGTCCGCGAAGGCGGACTTCGCGCCGTCGTTGCCGCGACTTCAGTCGCCCGGCGCGGCCCGCCTCGAGCACCCGATCCAGCCCTCGATCCGATCCCGATCCGGCGTCCGACCCGCTCCCGATCCGCCCCTACGGCCGGTACGTGATCGTGAAGTACGCCTCCAGGTTCTTCTCGTTCGGCGGGTCGAGGGGGTAGCCGACGCCGGCGAGGAGGCGGGCGCCGGGGATGCGGAGGATGTTGAAGCCGCCGAAGTCGAAGGCGGTCTCCACGCCGGCCACGCGGTACCAGCTGTCGTGGCCCTCGTCGGCGCTGGCGCCCCAGAGGTATGGCGTCAGGTTCGCGAGCGCGGTGCTCACGCGGTAGGCGACGAGCTCGCGGCCCTGGACGACGCCGAAGCGGGCGGCGGGCATGGCGAGGCGCTGCGAGACGAGGGCGTCGTCGAAGAGCCCCTGCGGCGCGCCGCCCACCACGAAGCGCTCCCACGCGGGGGCGCCGCCGCTCACCCACCCGTACGTCGCCTCGCCGCGCACCCCCAGCGGCCCCGTCGACACCCGCAGCGCGCCGCGGGCGATCCCCCGCCGCCACTCTTCCCCCCTCGTCTCCCCCACCGCGCCGTGGAGCGCCACGGCGGCGGAGAACGAGCGCCCGGCGGCCGCGCGCGCCAGCGTGGCCTCATACTCGGCGAAGGCGAGGGCGCGCCGGTCCGATCCGCCTTCGTCGAGCGACAGCTCGCCGAGGGAGGCGCCGGCGCGGGCGCGGCGGCGGAGGGCGGACCCGGCCCACGGCGTCTCTGCGTGGAGGGCGGCGCCGCGGTACCCGGCGTCGAGCGAGTCGCCCGCCAGCGCGGGGGAGCGGCGCGAGGGGTCGTGCTCCATCCAGAACGCCTCGCCCGCCACCGCGGGGAGGAAGCCGCGCCAGGCCAGCGTGGCCGAGGCGCCGCGCGGGAGCCCGCGCTGCCCCAGCGTCCCCCGGAGCGAAGCCGTCAGCCGCCCCACGGGGTCGCCGTTGACGGCCAGGAGCGTCGCCGAGGCGCCGTCGGCCGAGGCGGCGCCCCCGGGGAGGAGGCGGGTGCGGCGCGGGCCCAGGCCGTAGGCGAAGGGGCCTTCGACCGCCGCGCGCGGGAGGGTGTCGGGGACGCTCGCCGCCGCGCGGGGGGCGGCGGGGGCGAGGGTGGGGGAGAGCGCGATGGTAGTACCGGGGCGGGCGCTGTCGGGGTGGACGCGGCGGAGGTCGAGCCCGCCGGCGTGGAGGGCGAGGAAGAAGACGTGCCCCGCGCCCGGCACCGGCTCGGGCGCCACCGCCGCGCCGGTGACGCGGGTGAGCGGGCGCGTCTCGCCGGTGGCCAGGTCGAGCGTCGCCACGTTGGCCACGCCGCCCGCCTCGGAGACGTGGAGGAGCCCCCGCCCGTCCGGGAGCCACGCGGCGTCGTAGCGGCTGGCGCCGTCGTCGGGGCCGAGATACCGCAAGCTCCCGGAGGACGGGTCGGCCAGCGCCAGCCGCCACCGCCCGCCCTCCTGCACGGCGAGGGCGATGGAGCTGCCGTCGGGGGCGTAGCGGGGGCGGTAGAGGACGCGCTCGGGCGGGGCGTCGGCGAGCGTGGCCACCGCACCGGTGACGAGGTCGACGCGGACGAGGTCGCAGCTCCCGTGGAGGCAGCGGACGGCGGCCGCGGTGCGCCCGTCGGGGGCGGGGTCGGCCCAGCGGATGGAGGCGCCGCGGGTGACGCGGGTCATCTCCTTCCGCTTCCAGTCCCAGACGAAGAGGTCGGGGCGGAGGGCGCCGTCGCCCAGCGGCTCCGAGCGGACGACCAGGAGGCGGCCGTCGGGGAGGAAGCGGGGCTGGTCGTGCCCGCGGCCGTTGACGGGATACAGCGTCGCCAGCGGGCGCTTGGGGCGGGGGCGCCAGCGGACGTCGGGGACGTCCTCGGGGTCGGCGCGGAGGAGGCGCGCGGCCTCCTTCGCCGAGAGGGTGTCGGGCTCGTCGGCGGTGCTCCAGACGGCCACGCGCGACGGGGTGCCGGGGGCGCCGCGGATCACCACCGCCATCTGCCGCCCGTCGCGGGAGACGGCGGGGTCGCCGGTGCCCCAGTAGAGGCGCTGCACCGTGTCGCCCTCCACCAGCCCCGCGGCGGCGAGCTGGCGGCGCGCCTCCAGAGCGGACGCGGTGACCTCGACCACGAAGCGGCCGTAGAGCTCGTGCGGGGCGCCGCCGTAGACCCCCGCGAAGGCGTCGGCGAAGGCGCGGTCCTGCCGCGCGCTCATCCGCCGCCAGAGGTGCGTGAGGCTCTCTTCCCCTCTTTGCGAGGCGAGCCATTCCAGGAACGCCGAGCCGGCCAGGTAGGCGAAGGCGCCGCCGTAGTAGCCGCCCGACGAGCTCAGCTGCGCGTAGGTGGGGAGGCGCCCCTCCAGCGCCCACTGGCGGAGGACGGCGGCGCGGATGGCGCTGTGGGGGCGGCCGCTCCCGGTGAGCTTCCCCTCGACGTAGGTGGCGTATCCCTCGATCACCCACCGCGGCGCCTTGCGGGCCACGGGGCCCACGCGCACCGGGAGGAGGCTCCAGAGGAGGCGCTGCCGCGGGTTCCGCGAGGGGCGCGAGAGGTGGGCGACGTGGGCGAACTCGTGGACGACGAGCTGCTCGGAGGGGCCGCGGTTGTTCCCCAGGTTGGAGCGCGGGTCGGGCGGGGTGGGCCAGAGGGCGATGGCCGGCTGGTCGAGGAACGGATAGGCGAAGCCGTTGGTCTGGCTCGACGGGTCCTCGACGACGATGGTCGTCCGCCTGGGCGGCGCATACCCCACCAGCGCGGCCACCTCGGCGTGGACGGCCTCCAGCCGGGTCGCCACGTCCAGCGTCCACTCGGAGAGCTCGGCCGGGTAGTGCACCTCGAAGTGCTCGGTGCGCACCGTCCGCCACTCCAGGTGCGGGCGGGCGAACACCTGCGCCGCCGACGGACGGGCGCAGAGCGCGGCGGCGGCGAGCGCCGCCGCGAACAGGATCGGCTTCTTCATGCTTCGGGGACGCGGGGACGTCGGTCTCGGGCCGGCCGGACCGGCGTCCGGGCGGGGGCTGCCCTGATTCTACCGCGGGCGCGGCGGAGCGGGGAAGGGCGGGGGCGGG
>DATACF010000512.1:0-5790 GCA_036259235.1 Longimicrobium sp.
GGGGGGGGCCGCCGCTTTCGTTCGCTTCACCGGCGCGGCGTCACGGGCAGTACGCCGGCGCGGTGTCCGGGTCGCACCCGGGGTAGCACGAGTAGCACCCGGTGACGGGGAAGGTCCGCGCGTGCCCGTTCACGGTCCCCGGCTCGGGCGCGGACGACGGGCGCGCGGCCTCGAAGGTGTCGACGGCGAGCGCGTCCACGTCGAGCTTGATCTTGCGCATCCCTGCCTCCTGCGGTGGGGGTTGGAGCGGCCGCCGGAGCCCTCGCTCCGCGGCCCGCGCGCCGCCCGGCGTGGGCGGCGCGCACCCCTTGAGACCGCTGGGGAAGCGCGGGGTTTCGTGGAATGGGACGGGGCGACGGAGGCGGGGCCGGGCGACGAGGGGTCGGGACGGGGAGGGACGCGAAAAAGCCCCGCCGGTCCGGAGCCGGCGGGGCCTTTCTGGGTGGGTCGGAAGGCTCAGTAGCAGTACGGCGGGACGTCGCTGGTGCCGTAGCAGTCGCCGAAGCAGGTGCCCAGCAGGCCGGAGCAGCTTCCGCTGTCGCCCCAGCAGCGGAAGCCGGTGGCGTGGGCCTGCACCGTCCCGTCGCGCCGCTTCTCGCCCGCGTCGGCGCCCGTGTCGAAGGAGTCGACGCCGAGCGAGTCCAGGTTCAGCTTGATCTTCTTCATGAGGTTCTCCCGTGGGTTGACTGGGTGGCGGGCGCGGGGTGCCGGCGGTGGTCTCCCGCGCCCACGCAAAGTCTACCAGGCGGCCGCGCCGCGGGGTAAAACGATGGTTCGAGCCGCTTCTGCGGGGGGTGGAGCCCCGTTTGACGGGACGGGTCGCGAGGGCGTGCGCGAGATGCGAGCGGCGTCGCGGGGGCGTGTCCTAAAACTCCGCGGGAGAACGTTTTATGGGTCTTTGCCGAAATGCGAGCGGGCGGACGTGGCGGCGTGAAGTGGGCGAGCCGGCGACCGCGGCGGGGGGTGGACGCGGGCGCCGACGGTGGCGAGAGCGGCGGCCTCCCGCGTGGGGCGCCGCCTAGCAGTGGTAGCAGGTCTCCACCAGGCAGGTGTAGATGCACTGGGTGGGCCGGCGGCACGAGCCGCCGAAGCAGGTGATCTCGTCGTAGGTGCTGTCGAAGCCCTGGACGGTGCCCTCGTCCCGCTTCTCCTCGGCGGCGGGCTCGAACGAGACGACGTGCAGCGCGTCGAGGTCCAGCTTGATCTTCTTCATGGTGGTCTCCCCTGGGTTGACGGGTTGCGGGCGGCGGGGGCCCGGATGGAGTCCCATGCCCGCGATGGCAGTGTAGGAGGCGGCGCGACGGGGCAGGCTCGCGATGGTTCGAGCCGCGCTGCGCGGGGCCCACGCGATCCCGGCGGGGGCGGCCCGTAGGCGGCTTTCGGGAATGCGAGCGCGCTCTGGAGCGGGTGTCACGAACCCGTTCCGGAGCACGTTTTTTTCTCTTCTCCGGAATGCGAGCGACGGGGGAGAACTGGAGGAAGGGCGTGGGACGGGCGGTGGTGGATGCGTCGGAGCCCGCGGGGGGCCCTCACCCGGCTCGCTTAGGCTCGCCACCCTCTCCCGTTCCGGGGGACGTTTGGCCCGGCGGGTTTTTCTCGGCATCTTCGCGAGGGAAGGCTCCGCGGGCGCGATAAATCGCGCGACTACATTGGGTTGTGTGTGCGACAGACGGGAGGGCGCCGAGCGCGGCGGGGCCGACGTCGCCTGCGACGTTGCATGAGGGATGCGGGCCCGGAGGGCGAAGACCCTGGCGGGGGGGAATGCGACGACGGCCGCGATTCCGTGAGGAGATCGCGGCCGCCGGGGAGTCCGCCAGGGGCTTCGCGCCGTTGGAAACGGTAGTATCGTTTCCTACGGCGCCCGCAGCCCGGCCCCGCGCAGCGGGGACATGCCCAACACCGTCGTTGCCGTTGAAGTTGAAGTTGCCGGAAGCCGTTCAGTCGACCGGCGCCACCTCGCCGCGTCCGCCGGGGTCGGAGCGGACGACCATGACGCCGGTCAGCGTCGTGGCCGCGCCGGCGATGGCCCACCCGGACGGCGTCTCGCCGATGAGCGCCGCGGCGGCGGCCATGGCGACGACCGGCGTGAGGTTGGAGAAGATGGCCGTGCGCGTGTTGCCGATCTTCTCGACGCCGCGGTACCAGATGATGTACGCCAGCCCGATGGCGAAGAGCGCCGAGAAGAGCATCCCCCCCCACGCCCGCCAGTCGGCCGCGCCCCACTCCTGCCGCAGCAGCTGCGGCGTCCCCAGCGCGACGAGCCCCACGGCGCCGGTCCACATCGTCCACGCGGTCGTCCGCAGCGAGCCGTAGCGCTGCACCACCGGCCGCGCGCCCACGGTGTAGACGGCCCAGGTGACGGACGCGCCCACCAGGATCAGGTCGCCGACGAGCGCCTCGCGCCCCTCCAGCGAGAGCCCGCTCCCGGTGACCATCCCCACGCCGACGATGGAGAGCGCGGCGCCGGCCCAGGTGCGCGCCCCGGGGCGCTCGTGGCCGGTGAGCATCGACAAAAACGCGGTGAAGACCGGCGTGAGCGCCAGGATCAGCGACGCCGACCCGGCGCGGGTGCGGTCGAGCCCCAGGATGAAGCACGCCTGGTAGAAGACGTTCCCCAGCAGCCCCAGCGCGACGATCCGGGGGACGTGGCGCCGCTCGGGGAGCCCCAGCTGCCCCCGCGCCCCCAGGACGGCGAAGACGAAGGCCGAGGCCACGATGAAGCGCATGGCGTTGAAGGCCAGCGGCTCGAAGGTGGCCAGCGCGTGCTTGACCACCGCGAAGTTGACCCCCCACACCAGCACCATCACCGACAGCGCCGTCTCCGTCCACCCCCACCCCGGCACCGGCGCCGTGGCCTCCGCGCCGATCCCGGCCGCGTCCTGCATCTCGCCTGCGTCCGCCATCTCTCGTGCCTTCCCGCCATAGCAAAAGACGGGAGAGAGTCGCGGCTCTCCCCCACCCGGTCGGTTCTCGTTTTCGCGAACGGGATATTGTATCCAAACCGGGCCCGGCGCGCACCCTCCGGAGGCGGGGACGGGAGCGGATGGGAGGGTGTTTGGGTGAGGACCGGCGTCCGCGCGCGTCTCCGAATCCCGCCCGGGCGGTTTAATTGAAACCGCTGCCGCGGTTTCAACCGCCCGCGGTGCCCAGCAGCGACCCCTCGTACCGCGCCAGCAGCTCCGCCGGGTCGTCGTAGATCTCCGCCGCGTCGCGGAAGTCGTCGTCCTTCCACCATCCCCCGCAGCGGAGAGCGATCGTCGGCACCCCCGCGCGCCCCGCCGCCTCCACGTCGTACGGCGTGTCGCCCAGCATCACCGCCTCCGCCGCCGAGACGCCGGCGGAGTCGAGCGCCGCGTGGATGATGTCGGGGTCGGGCTTCGACTCCTCCGCGTCCGACGCCGAGGTGCGCGCCTCGATCAGGTCGGCGACGCCGATCTTCTCCAGCAGCGCCTTCATGTCGTCCTTGCTGGCCGAGGTGGCGACGACGAGGGTGAGCCCGCCGCCCCTCATCCGCTCCAGGAGCTCGCGCGCCTGGGGGAAGGGGCGGCACGAGGGGAGGTAGCGCTCCTGGAAGATCTCGCCGCGGCGCGCCTTGATCCGCTTCCCCTCGTCCGACGCCTCGTCGAGCCCCCCGGTGAGCCGCGGCATCACCTTGTCGCCACCCATCCCGATCAGCGGGCGGACCTCGCCGAAGGCCACCTCGCGCCCGAACTCGCGCAGGGCGTCGACCCAGGCGTGCGCATGGCCGTCGTTGGTGTCGATCAGCGTCCCGTCGATGTCGAGGATCGCCGCGCGAAGGGTCACGACGACGCCTCCGGCGCGGGCTCGAGCCCCGTGCGCGCCGGCCCGTTCAGCACCACCTCGCCGGTGGGCGAGAAGCGCGAGCCGTGGCAGGGGCAGTCCCAGCTCTTCTCCTCGCTGTTCCACTGCACCACGCACCCCAGATGGGTGCAGTAGGCCAGCTTCTCGTGCACGGCGCCCGCCTCGTCGCGGTAGCAGGCGATCTTCTTCCCGCCGCGCTGGAGGATGGCGCCCGTCCCCGGCGCGATCTCGTCGGCCGACTTCACGTCGCCGCCGGTGGGGAGGAGGTCGGCGTACTGGACCGCCACGTCCAGGTTCTCGTGGACCCACTCCATCACCGAGTCGACCGAGAGCGTCTTCCGCTTCGGGTCGTAGAGCGTCTCCCAGGGGTTGGCGCGGCCCAGGACGAGGTCCGAGACCAGGAGCCCGGCGATGGTCCCGTGCGTCATCCCCTGCCCCGAGTCGCCGGTGGCGACGTAGACGTTCTCCAGCCCCGACGGGTCGCGGCCGATGAAGGCCACGAAGTCGACCGGCTCCATCACCTGCCCGCTCCAGCGGTGGTCGAACGCGGCGACGGGGAAGCGCTCGCGCGTCCACGCCTCCAGCCTCGCGTACCGCTCGTCGGCGTCGTCGGCGTGCCCCGTCTTGTGGTCCTCGCCGCCGACGATGAGCCACGCCCGCGAGGGGTCGCCCTCCACCGGCTGGGTCCGGACGTAGTGGTACGGCTCCCCGGTGTCCCAGATCAGCGCCTTCGGCACCGCGTCCGCCGGGACGCGGCCGGCCACGACGTAGGTGCGGAAGGGGGCCTGCTTGGTGTGGATGGCGAAGCGGTCGCTGATCGGCGAGTTGGTGGCGACCACCACCGCGTCCGCCGACACCGAGAAGCCCTCGCCCCCCACCTTGGGCCGCGCGCCGCCCTCCACGCTCGTCACGTGGTTCCCCGTGGCGATCCGCCCCCCGTCGCGGACGATGCAGCGCTCCAGCCCCTGGAGGTACTTGAGGACGTGGAACTGCCCCAGGCCGGAGAAGCGGAGCGTGGGCCCGGTGTCGAAGGGCGCGCCGGGGATGCGCTCCAGCATCTCCGCCTGGGTCGCCCCCGCGCGGTGGGCCGCGTCGCGCTCCTTCTCGAGGAAGGCGCGGTCCTTGTCGGGGGAGAGGATCCAGTAGCCGTCCACGCGGGCGAAGTCGCAGTCGATCCCCTCCTCGCGGGCGATCCGCTCGATGGTGTCGATGGCGGCGGCGTGGCTCTCGTAGGCCAGGCGCGCGCCATCGCGCCCGTGCACCTTCTCGAGGACGTGGAAGTAGTCGTCGATGGCGCTGGAAAGGTGGGCCGTCGTCTGCCCCGTCTCGCCGCCGCCGACCGCGTTGTCGTCGAGGACGACGACGCGGCGCCCCGCCTTGGCGAGGAGGTAGGCCACCGTCATCCCCGAGATCCCCGCTCCCACCACGCAGACGTCCGTCCCGACGTCGCCCTGGAGCGCCGGGTAGTCGCGCTGCTCGCGCGTGCTCTCCCACACCGACACCGACCGTTCCGACGATTTCATCCTCCACCCCTCCGTATCCCGGTGCGCACGACGAAGCCTCCCTCATCGGGGAGAGGTGCCGAACGTCTGCAAGGGGCGTGACAGGGGGCTTCGGACTGGGGCGCTCCGGCGGGTTCTGTCCTGGGCACTGGGCACTCGGAACCGCGAACTTCGGACTTGGGCATGTCCCTCCGCTGCGCTCCGGGCCGGGGTGCGGGCCGCGTAGGAAACGATACCACCGTTTCCAACGCGGCGAAGCCCCTGGCGACTCCATGGCGCCAGGGGCTCCGTCCATGATCGCGAAGGTCTTCGCATTCCCCCCGCCAGGGTCTTCGCCCTCCGGGCCCGCATCCCTCATGCAAACGGCGCGGACGGCGGAACTTCGATCTGGTTCGACGGGCTTCCGTCGCATGCCTCGGGCTCCGCGGCCCCCACCCCCCGGCCCCCTCCCCCGCTTCGCGCTACC
>DATACF010000513.1:0-2117 GCA_036259235.1 Longimicrobium sp.
ACCTCGCCTTCGGTGAGGCGGATCCCCCAGGCGGCCGCCAGGTCCTGGTCGCTGGGGGCGCGCACCGGCGCGCCGAGCACCAGGACGTGCGACATCTGCGCGGGGGTCACCAGGGGGCGGATGTAGTAGGTCCGCTGCCACCCCCCCGGCTCCTTCCCCTGCCCCACCACCATCCCCACCGGGATCCCCCGGGGGAAGAGCGCGCCGTCGCCCGAGGTCACCACCATCGACCCCGTGTCGGGGACGGTGTGGAAGGCCACGGGGGTCAGCGCCAGCATCCGCTCGCCGTTGGGGCCGTCGATGGCCTTGGCGATCCCGTAGGTCTCGCCGTCGACGGTCATCACCGACGCCCGGAAGTCGTTGTTGGCCCACGAGATCGCCACCGAGGTCTCGGCCCCGAGCTGCGAGATCTTCCCCACCAGCCCGTCGGCCGTCACCAGCGCCGCCTCGCCGGCCACCCCGTCGCGGCTCCCCACCGAGAGGCGGAGCATCCCCTGCGAGGTGGGCCCCGGCATGGGGGTCGTCTCGGCGGCGGTGAACGAGTAGGTCAGCCGCTCGCGGAAGCCCAGGAGCGAGCGGAGCTGCCGGTTCTCGGCGGCGAGCGTCGCCTGCCCCACCAGGAAGGAGGCGAGCGAGTCCCGCTCGGCGCGGAGCCGCACGGGGTCGGCGTAGCGCCCCTCGCGGTCGGCGGAGCCGCGCTGCATGGCCACCACCGGGCGGAGCACGGTGGCGCGCACGGCGTGGCCCACGCCGTCGCGGAACTTCGGCGGCATCCAGATCAGGACCAGCGACAGGAACGCGAACATCGCCGCGACCGCGAGGTCGCGCTTGCGGGCCCGCTCGCCCGTCCCCCGGAGGTACGGTCTGAAGGTGCTCAGGTGGTCAACACTCCTCTGTACTTCTGGATGTCGTCCAGGATTCGCCCCGCGCCGCGGACCACGCAGGTCAGCGGCTCCTCGTCGACGTGGATCGGGAGGTTGGTCTCGCGGGCGATGAGGACGTCGAGCCCGCGGATCAGCGCGCCGCCGCCGGTCATCACGATCCCCCGGTCGACGATGTCGCTGGCCAGCTCCGGCGGCGTGATCTCGAGCGCCCGGCGGACCGCCTCGACGATGGCCTGGATCGGCTCCTGGATGCACTCGCGGATCTCCTGCGAGTGGACCCGCACCGTCTTGGGGATCCCGGAGACGAGGTCGCGCCCCTTCACGTCCATCTCGCGCTCCTCGCCGGTGGAGAAGGCGCTCCCGATCTGGATCTTGACCGCCTCGGCCGTGGCCTCGCCGATCATCAGGTTGTAGTTCTTCCGGAGGAAGGTGACGATGGCCAGGTCGATCTCGTCGCCGCCCACGCGGATGGAGGTGTCGCAGACGATGCCGGAGAGGGCGATGACCGCGATCTCGGTGGTCCCGCCGCCGATGTCGATCACCATGTTCCCGGTGGGGGTCTCGACGGGGAGCCCCACGCCGATGGCGGCGGCCATCGGCTCGGCCACCATGTAGACCTCCTTGGCCCCGGCGGCGGCCGCGCTCTGGCGCACTGCGCGCCGCTCGAGCTCGGTGATCCCGCTGGGCACGCCCACCACGACGGCGGGCTTGAGCTTCAGGAAGCGCTTGGAGGTCACCGTCTCCAGGAAGTACCGGAGCATGATCTCGGTGACGTCCACGTCCGCGATCACGCCGTCCTTGAGCGGACGGACGGCGGTGATCCCCTCGGGCGTCCGGCCCAGCATCCGCTTGGCCTCCAGCCCGATCCCCTTGATCTTGTTGGTGGCCTTCTCCATGGCCACCACGCTGGGCTCGTTGAGGACGATCCCCTCGCCCTTGACGTAGATCAGGGTGTTGGCGGTCCCCAGGTCGACGGCGATGTCGTTGACCGGGATGAAGCTGCCTTTCTTGAACCAGCCAAAAGCCATTTCGGACCGAGACTTTCTCGCCGGGCGCCGCGCATGCGCCAGGACGTTCGGGCGGGCGTACCCCCCTTTGGTGCGAAGGACTTGCGGGAGCGCGGCAATCTTACGCCGCGCGCGGGTCACCCGCAACCTCGCCCCGCCCCGCGCCGCGCCCGCCCTCATGCACGGCGTGTGCCGGGGCGTCCCGCCCTTTCGGCCCCGCGGGCGC
>DATACF010000514.1:0-4258 GCA_036259235.1 Longimicrobium sp.
ATCGCGCCGGGGGAGCGGGTGGCGCTGGTGGGCGAGAACGGCGCGGGGAAGACGACGATCACCAAGCTCCTGACGCGGCTGTACGACCCCACGCGCGGCACCATCCTCCTCGACGGGCGCCCGCTGGCCGAGTACGACCCGGCGGAGCTACACGCCAGCGTGGGCGTCATCTTCCAGGACTTCGTCCGCTACGACATGCGCGCCGACGAGAACATCGCCGTCGGCCGGATCGCCGCGCTGGAGCGCGACCCCGCGGGGGTGCGGACGCAGGTCGAGGACGCCGCCCGGCGCTCGCTCGCCGCCCAGGTCGTCGAGGCCCTCCCGCAGGGATACGGGACGATGCTGGGGCGGCGCTTCGACGGGGGCGTCGACCTCTCGGGCGGGCAGTGGCAGAAGGTGGCGCTGGGGCGCGCCTACATGCGCGACGCCCAGCTCCTGGTCCTCGACGAGCCCACCGCCGCCCTCGACGCCCGCGCCGAGTACGAGGTCTTCCGCCGCTTCCACGAGCTCACCGCGGGGAAGATGGCCATCCTCATCTCGCACCGCTTCAGCACCGTCCGCATGGCCGACCGCATCGTCGTCCTCGAGCACGGCCGCGTCCTCGAGGAAGGGACGCACGCGTCCCTCGTCGCCCTCGGCGGCCGCTACGCCGAGCTCTTCGGCCTCCAGGCGGCGGGGTACCGCTGAGCCCTCGCGACCTTCCAGATCCCCTGATGGTCTCACGCAGAGCAGCAGAGCCCGCGGAGAAACCCCAGCCGTTCCCCTGCCGACTCTGCTGCCCTGCGTGAGATTTTTTAAAGGAGGTTAACGACCCCGTTGACTTCCGCCGCGCGCGCGGTGAACATTCTCGCCGACCGCCCGCGCGCACGCTCCCCGCACCGCCGCCGCAGCCGCATGCTCCTCCGCACGACGCCGCGCACCCGGAGCCAGAACGCATGAGCGCGCGCGCCCCCGCGCCGCCGGCCCCGGGGGCCGCGTCCGCGGAAGCGCTGGACGAGCGCCTCGCGCGCGTGATCGAGGGCGACGTCTTCGAGCGGCTGGCCCGCGGCTTCGTCGACGCCCGCCGCCGCCGCGGGCGCCCCCCGGAGACCCCCGAGTCGCTCCGCGAGGTGCACGCCGGGACCCTCCGCCTCCTCGCCCGCCTCCTCTTCGCGCTCCACCTCGAGGCCCGCGGGCTCCTTCCGGGCCACGGCGAAGAGGGCCGCGACGCCGGCCTCGGGCGCTTGCGCGACGAGGCCGCCGCCCTCCGCGACGCCGCGCGCCCCCTCTCCCCCGCCTCGTTCGACCTCTGGGAGGCCCTCGCCGAGCGCTTCGCCCGCCTGGCGGCGGGGGAGGCCGCGCTCGGCGTCGCGCCGCTGGAGCCTCTCTTCGGCGAGGACGACGCGGCGGGGCGCTTCCTGGCCGAGAACGGGGTCGCCGACCTCTTCCTCGTCCACGCCCTCGACCGCCTCTCCCGCGACGACGACGGCGCCCCCTTCGACTACGCCGCCCTCGACCCCGCCGGGGCCGGCGCCCTCTGCGAAGGGCTCCTCGACCGCCCCCTGGAAGCCGACGCGTCGGGGAAGCCCGCGCTCGCCCCCGCGCCCGCGGCGCGCCCCCTCCCCCGCTGGGTCGCCGATCACGCGGTGGCGGCGGCGCTGGCGCCCGCCCTCGACGCCCGCGCCGCCGCCTTCCGCGACGCCCTCGCCGGGGCCGACGCCCTCCGCCTCCGGATGATCGGCGCCGACGCCGAGGCGCGGCGCGCGTTTCAGGCCGAGGTCGCCGCGCTGGAGACCCGCGCCGAGGACGCCCTCCTGGAGCTGCGCGTCTGCGACCCGGCGATGGGGAGCGGCGCCTTCCTGGCCCGCGCCGCCGAGCACGTCACCGACGCCTGGGCCGCCCTCCTCGCCGCGCACCCCGGGAACCCCCTCTCCGCCCGCCTCGACGCCCTCCGCGGCGAGGTGACGGCGGCGCTCGGCGCCCGCGGCGGCTACGCCGACCCCCAGGCGCTCTCCGACCTCGCCCTCCTCCGCCGCCTCGTCGTCCGCCGCTGCCTCTTCGGCGCCGACGCGCGCGCGGGCGCCGTCGAGCTGGCGCGGCTCACCCTCTGGCTGGCGGGCTACGCCCCCGGCGCCCCCCTCCCCTTCCTCGACGCCCACCTCCGCGCCGGGAGCGCGCTGGCGGGGTCGTCGGTCGAGGAGACGCGCGCCGCCCGGGACTCCGGCCCGCAGGCGGAGCTCGACACCTCCGGCGACCCCTTCGCCGACGTGACGGCCGAGCTCGCGACGGCCGCCGGCTTCGCCTTCCGCGACGACGCCACCGCCGCCGAGGCCGCCGAGGGGGCGCGCGCCTTCGCCGCGACGGAGCGCGCCCTGGAGCCGTACCGGCGCCTCCTCGACCTCTGGACCAGCCGCGCCTTCGGGAACCCGCGCGCCGAGGAGCTGGCCGCCCTCCACGGCGCCGAGGTGGTGGAGACGGCGCGGGGGCGGCGCGTCACCTTCGCCGCGGCCCACCTGGAGGCGCTGGCCCGCGCCCACGAGCTGGCGCGAGAGCACGGATTCCTCCACTGGGACCTCGCCTTCCCCGAGGCCTTCGCCGACCTGGAGGCCGGGGCGTGGCGGGCGGACGGCGGCTTCGACGCCCTGGTGGGCGCCGCGCCGGCGGGCGCGGACCCCGAGGCGCTCCACGCGCGCGCCCTCGGCCTCCTCCGCCCGGGCGGGCGGATGGCGCTGGTGGCCCCCGACCGGTGGATGCACGCCCCCGGGGGCGAGGGCCTGCGCCGCCTCCTCGCCGAGCGCGGCGAGACCGAGCGCGTCGTCGGCTTCGGGCGCGCCGCGCTGGTGGACGGCGCCCCGGCCGCCCTGGCGGTGGTCCGCCGCCCGGCGCGCGGGGCGGCCGGGGAGGGCGAGACCGTCGTCACCGTCTACCCCCGGCGGGAGATGGACCCGCGCGAGGCCGCCGCCTACTTCGCGAGCCACGCCTACGCCGTCCCCCGCGCCCGCTTCGGCGCCGCGCCGTGGAGCCTGGAGCCCCCGGACGTGCAGCGGCTGATGGACCGCCTCCGCGCCGCCGGCACCCCGCTCCGCGACCTCCTGGGCGCCTCTCCGGTCCCCGGCGTCCGCGCGGGGGGGGCCGAGGGGTTCCTGGTCGACGACGCCGCGCGGGCGGCGCTGGTGGCGCGCGACCCGGCCTCGGCCGAGCTCCTCCGCCCCTACCTCCGCGCGGCCGACGTCGACCGGTGGGCCCCCGCCTGGTCGGGGACGTGGATCGTGGCGATCCCCTCCAGCGACGAGCGGCGGTGGCCCTGGTCGGGGATGGACGAAGGGGAGGCCGAGCGCGCCTTCGCGCGCGCCTACCCCGCGGTGCACGCGCACCTGAAGCCGCTGGAGGACCGGCTCCGCACCCGCGCCGACCGGGGGCGCCACTGGTGGGAGTCGCGCGGCGGGGCGTCGCTGGAGGACCCCGCGGGGGCGCGGATCGTCTACGCCGAGGTGCAGCCCCGCCCGGCCTTCGCCCTCGACCGGGTGGGGTTCTGCGCCGGGGGGCGGACCTTTGTCCTCCCCGAGGGCCCCGCCCACCTCCCCGCCGTCCTCAACGCGCCCCTCCTCTGGTGGTACGCCTGGCGGGCCTTCCCCCGGGTCAAGGACGAGGCGGTCTCCTTCCCCGCCATCCGCGTCGACGCCCTCCCCGTCCCCCCGCTCACCCCCGAGCTGGCCGCCGAGGCCGGGCCGGCCGCCGAGCGGCTGGTGGAGCTCGCCCGCGAGCGGCGCGAGGTGCGGGGCGAGCTCCTGGCGTGGCTGGCGGCCGAGTACGGCGTCGCTCACTCCGGCCCGGTCCTGGAGGGCTTCGCCGGGCTCGCCGCCGACGCCTTCGTCGACGAGGTCCGGCGGCGGCGCCCGAAGCGGGCCGACCCGCTCTCGCCGCGCGAGGTGGGGATGCTGCGGAACGCGCACGCCGACGCCGCCCCCCGCCTCCTGGCGCTCGACGCCCGCGCCGCGGGGCTGGAGCGGCGGCTGGGCCAGCTGGTCCACCGCGCCTACGGGCTCACCCCCGAGGAGGTGGAGCTGGTGTGGCAGACCGCCCCGCCGCGGATGCCCGCCGGGCGGTGACGCCCTCCCCCGCGACGGGATTTACGAACAGAAGGTGAGGGCGCGAACGTTACGGATCGGCCCCGCCGGCCTCCGCGCGGCGGGGGTGAAGCGCGCCGGAAGGGACGTCGGACGAATGTGCCTCTGGTCACTTCGCCATCATTCCCCTACTTTGTGGCCGGAAACGCGGC
>DATACF010000515.1:0-3646 GCA_036259235.1 Longimicrobium sp.
GTCGGTGTCGAGCAGCTCGCCGACGCGGATCCGCACGAGCGTCGCCATGATCTCGCCCTTGTCGCGGAAGTACTGGTACACGGTGCCGAGGCGGGCGTGAGCCTCGGCGGCGACGTCGGCCACGGTCGTGCGGCCGTAGCCCTGGCGGGCGAGGACCTGGTAGGCGGCACCAACATCGTGGTGGGGCTGCTCCCGATCCAGGGGGGCGACGTGCTGGGGTTCCGCACGCAGCCCACCGAGGGGGGGCGCGGCGCCAAGTTCGTCGTCGACCGGATCGTGGCGATGGTCGAGGAGGCCATCGCCGAGGTCACCGCCGAGGCGGGGACGACGCGCGACGCCATCGCCGGGGTGGGGATCGGCTCGCCGGGACCGCTCGACCGCAAGACGGGGACGGTGATCAACACCCCCAACCTGGGGTGGCGCAACTTCCCCCTGCGCGACCTGATCTCCAACGCCCTCCACCTCCCCTGCACCCTCGACAACGACGCCAACTGCGCCACCTACGGCGAGTGGTGGCTGGGGGCGGGGCGGGGGACGCAGACGCTCGTCGGCCTCACGCTGGGGACGGGGATCGGCGGCGGGATCGTCCTGGGGGGGCAGATCTACCACGGGTGCAGCGACGTGGCCGGCGAGATCGGCCACATGACCATCGACTCCAACGGCCGCCGCTGCAAGTGCGGCAACTACGGGTGCCTGGAGCAGTACGCCTCGGGGCCCGCCATCGCCCTCCGCGCGGTGGAGGGGCTGGAGGCGGGGGTGGAGTCGTCGATGCTGACCGGGATGGTGAACGGGAAGCTGGAGGACATCACCGCCGCCACCGTCTACGAGGCCACGGTGCTCGGCGACGCGTACGCCACCGAGGTGATGAAGGACACGGCCAAGTTCCTGGGCGCCGGCGTCGCCAGCATCATCAACATCCTGAACCCCGAGATGGTGGTCATCGCCGGCGGCGTCACCCGCGCGGGCGACCACCTCTTCGAGCCCCTCCGCGCCGAGGTCCGCAAGCGCGCCTTCCGCTCGGCCCAGGAGTGCTGCCGGATCGTCTCCGGCGAGCTCCCCGGCACCGCGGGCGTCGTCGGCGCGGCGGCGGTGTTCAAGCAGGAGAACTACGGGCACGTATGATGAGGAAATGAAGTCCTGAGTCCTGAGTCCTGAGTGGCTTCGGCGCGGGACGGGCTTTCCTTCGCGAGGCCGGGTCCATTGCGGCTCGGCCTTTCGCGTTTCGCGATCGGGTGATCCGCGCCGGACCCTCCGCCTGTCATTCCGAGCGGCGCCGCTGTGCCGGACTCTGTTTTCGCGCGGAAGCTGGGCGGCGCCCGAGGAATCTACTCCGCGAGCCGCGAGGCCGGCCTCCGCGCGCGGTAGCCGGCGAGCGTGCGTCCCCGGCTAGATTCCTCGGGGAGCGTCCATGCGATTGCGTAAAGGAGAGCTCCGCGCGGACGCTCCGCTCGGGATGACAGGGCTGCCTTCCGTCGCGGTTCGGACTCAGGACTCAGGACTCAGGACTCAGGCCTTTTTCTTATGAAGATCGGCCTCGTCGGCACCTTCGTCTGGGACCGGATCTGGACGCTCGCGGACCAGGAAGCGGGGCGGCCGTTCGAGACGTGGGGCGGGGTGGCGTACTCGCTGGCCGCGGGGGCGGCGGCGCTCCCCGAGGGGTGGGAGATCGTCCCGCTGGTGAAGGTGGGGCGCGACCTGGAGCCCGAGGCGCACGCCTTCCTCGACACCCTCCGCGGCGTCGGCGATCGCTCGCGCATCCTCCCCGTTTCCGAGCCCAACAACCGCGTCGAGCTGCGCTACACCGACACCGTCCGCCGCGGCGAGCGCCTCACCGGCGGCGTGCCGTCGTGGACGTGGGACGAGCTGGCGCCGCGGCTGGACGGGCTCGACGCGCTCTACGTCAACTTCCTCTCCGGCTTCGAGATGGGCCTCGACGCCGCCGAGCGGCTTCGCGAGACCTTTTCCGGCCCGGTCTACGCCGACCTCCACTCGCTTTTCCTCGGCTGCCCCGGCGCGGGCGTCCGCGCCATGCGCCGCCTCCCCGAGTGGGAGCGGTGGCTGGCCTGCTTCGACGCCGTCCAGCTGAACGAGGACGAGCTCTCCACCCTCTTCCCCCTCCCCGCCCACCGCCCCGACGGCGCCGCCGCCCTCCTCGCGCACGGCCCCGCCACCGCCGTCGTCACCCTCGGAGCGGACGGCGCCGCCTTCGCCACCCGCGCCCCCGAAGCCCCGTTCGACCGCGGTGCCTCCGCCGACGAGCCGCGCACGGGCTGGATTCGGCCGCCGGGCTGGGCCCCGGCCAACGGCGACCCCACCGGCTGCGGCGACGTCTGGGGCGTCGCCGCCGCCACCGCGCTCTTCGCCGGGATGCCGATCGAGGCCGCCGTCGCCCGCGCCAACGCCCTCGCGGCCGTCAAGCTGGAGCACCGCGGCGCCACGGGGCTGCACGAGCATCTTCTCCGGCGAGCGGACGCCTGGCGCGACGGGGCGTGACTTCGCGCACAGGCCACTCAGGAATCAGGACTTCCCCTCTTCGCGATCGAACGTCCGCTCCATCTTTTTCCCTGAAAACGCCTGTAACAGAGCCGCGATTTCGCGGCTTCTTTCCGTTGACACCCGGGGGGGGCGCGTCTATGTTCCCCGCGCCCGCCGGGCCGGGTCCGGCGCGGGGCACCGAACACGGTCTCCAGCATATAAAAGCGCATGGACAAGATCACGGTCGTAGGGGCGGGGAACGTCGGCGCCACCGCCGCGCAGCGCGTCGCCGAGAAGGAGCTCGCGCGCGAGGTCGTCCTCATCGACATCGCCGAAGGCGTCCCGCAGGGGAAGGGACTCGACCAGTGGCAGTCGGCGCCGATCGAGGGCTTCGACTCGCGCGTCATCGGGAGCAACGGCTACGAGGAGTCGGCCGGGTCGGGGATCTACATCGTCACCGCCGGGATCGCCCGCAAGCCGGGGATGAGCCGCGACGACCTGCTGACGACCAACGCCAACATCGTCCGCCAGGTCAGCGAGAACATCGCCCGCGTCAGCCCCGACGCCATCATCATCATGGTCAGCAACCCGCTGGACGTGATGTGCTATGTGGCCATGCAGGCCACCGGCTTCCCCCGCGAGCGCGTCATCGGGATGGCCGGCGTTCTCGACACCGCCCGCTACCGCGCCTTCCTGGCGATGGAGATCGGCGTCTCGGTCGAGGACATTCAGGCGATGGTCCTCGGCGGCCACGGCGACACCATGGTCCCGCTGATCTCCTACACCACCGTCTCGGGGATTCCCGTCACCCAGCTGATCGACCGGGCCAAGCTCGACGCCATCGTCCAGCGCACCCGCACCGGCGGCGCCGAGATCGTCTCCTTCCTCAAGACCGGCTCGGCGTACTACGCCCCCTCCGCGGGCGCCGTGCAGATGGCCGAGGCCATCGTCAAGGACAAGAAGCGCATCCTTCCCTGCGCCGCCTGGCTCCAGGGCGAGTACGGGATGAACGACCTCTTCCTCGGCGTCCCCGTCCTCCTGGGACGGGGCGGGATGGAGCGGATCATCGAGGTGGAGCTGACCGCCGACGAGCGCGCCGCGCTGGAGAGCTCGGCGCAGGCGGTGCTGGAGCCCATGCAGCTGGTGAAGCAGTAAGGACGCTTCGAGCGCC
>DATACF010000516.1:0-2762 GCA_036259235.1 Longimicrobium sp.
AAGTAGGGCGTTATACTGAGCTCGGACACCGTGTTCTGAGGCGAAGCGTGAATGGGAGCTTAGACAACTCCATTCTGCTCAACCGAAGGGCCGGTGTCCACTTCGTTTAATGCCGACCTGCAACTAAATCGACGAAGAACCAAAAATTTCGATACTCATCTCCGCCTCTGGTTCCACGGTGGAGCGCGGGCTTTTCTCTCCCGGATGTGACCGCTCTCCGCGCCTGCTCTGCACATTCCGTCCAGGGAATTGGTATCACACGGAGGACACGGGGGACACAGGGGATTCGTCGCGCGCCCTCCGTGCCCCCTGTGTCCCCTGTGTGAGGTTCTGCCGTTTTTCTGCGGAATCTCACTCCGGCGAGATGCCGTAGAGGCGCATCTTCCGCCAGAGGGTGGTGCGCCCCATCCCCAGGATCTCGGCGGCGCGGGCGCGGCTCCCCCCGGCCTCCTCGAGGGCGGCGACGATGGCCGATCTCTCGTCGCCCGCGGCGTCGGTGGCGCGGTAGCGCTCGCCCTCCGAGGAGGTCCGCTCGAGCGTGGCGCGGACCTCCTCGGGGAGGTGCTGGGCCTCGATGCGGTCGCCGTCGGCGCGGATGGCGGCGCTCTCCAGGGCCGCCATCAGCTCGCGGACGTTCCCCGGCCAGGGGTAGGCCCGCAGCGTCCGCATGGCCAGCGGCGAGCACGCCAGGCGGGGACGTCCGGCGCGCAGCCCCGCCAGCGCCGCCTCCACCAGGAGGGGGACGTCGGCCGCCCGCTCCCGCAGCGGGGGGAGGGCGATGGGGAAGACGTTGAGACGGTAGAAGAGGTCCTCGCGGAAGCGCCCCTCGGCCACCTCGCGGCGGAGGTCGCGCCGCGTGGCCGCCACCACCCGCACGTCCACCGCGGTGGCGCGCACCGCTCCCACCCGCCGCACCTCGCGCTCCTGGAGCACCCGCAGGAGGCGCTGCTGGAGCCCCAGCGAGACGTCGCCGATCTCGTCGAGGAAGAGCGTCCCCCCGTCGGCCGCCTCGAAGAGCCCCGTCTTGTCGGCCACCGCCCCGGTGAAGGCGCCGCGCACGTGCCCGAAGAGCTCCGTCTCCAGGAGCCCCTCGGCCAGCGAGGCGCAGTTGACCGCCAGGAAGGGGCCCCCGCGCCGCCCCGAGCAGTCGTGGACCGCGCGCGCCACCAGCTCCTTCCCCGTCCCCGTCTCGCCCGTCACCAGGACGGTGGCGTCGGTGGCCGCCACCCGGCGGACGGCGTCGAAGACCTCGCGCATCGCCGCCGTGCGCCCTACCAGCCCGTGGAACGACGACGCGGGGAGGGCGTCCGCGCCGGGGCGGCGCTCCAGGAGCCCCGCCACCCGCGCCGAGAGGACGTCGGGCTCCACCGGCTTCCCCAGGAAGTCGTCGGCCCCCAGGTGGAGCGCCTCCACCGCCGAGTCGATCGTCCCGAAGCCGCTGATCATCAGGATCGGCACCCCCTCGCCCCAGAGGCGGAGCGCCTCCACGATCCGGAGCCCGTCCATCCCCGGGAGGCGGAGGTCGAGGAGCATCAGGTCGAAGCGGTGCTGCCGGAGCGCCGCCACCGCCTCCTTTCCGTCGCCCACCGCCGTCACCTCGTGCCCGTCCTGCCGCAGCAGCGCCGAGGTGGAGACGCGGAACGCCCGGTCGTCGTCGACCAGGAGGATGCGGGCCGCCGCCGTGGCGCTCACGCGGCGGCCCCCCGCCCGGCCGCGGCCGGCTCGGCGGACGGGACGTCGGCCACCGCGGGGAGGGCGATCCGGAAGCACGCCCCCCCGCCCGGCGCGTCGCCGATCTCCACCGTCCCCCCGTGGCCCCGCACGACGCCCTCGACGACGAAGAGCCCCAGCCCCACCCCCCCCGCCCGCGCCCGGGTGGTGAAGAAGGGGTCGAAGACGCGCCGGCGGATCTCGGGGGGGACGCCGGGGCCGTTGTCGCAGGTGGTCACCCGCACCGTGTCGCCGTCGCGCGCCACGATGATCTCCATCCCCAGCCCGTGGGGCACCGCGTCGCGGGCGTTCTGGACCAGGTTGATGAGGACCTGCTTGAGGGCGTCCGGGGGGATGGCGGCGGGCGCCGGCCCGTCGGCGACGACGGAGACCGAGGCCCCGGCTCCCTCGCCCCCGATCCGGGCGAGCGCCGCCACCTCGCGCGCCACCTCGGCCGCGTCGCACCGCCCCACGGCGGGGTCGCGGGGGCGGTTGAGGTGGAGCATCCGCTCGGCCAGCTCGTGCATCCGCAGGAGCTCGTCGATGGCCAGCGCCGCGTACTCGCGCCCCTCGGGGTCGTCGACGAGGCGCCGCTGGAGGAGCTCCAGGCAGTTGCGGAGACTGGCGACGGGGTTGCGGATCTCGTGGGCCAGCTCGGCGGCCACCCGGGCCCCGGCGGCCACCCGCTCGCGCTGGATCAGCTCCGACTGGAGCGCGGTGAGCCGCGCCTGGCGCTCCTCCAGGAGGCGGTTGGCGGCCCGCAGCTCCTCGATCCGCACCGCCAGCGCCGTCCGCATGGTCCCGAAGGCGCCGGTCACCCGCGCCACCTCGCGCACCGGCGAGGCGGCCAGCGGCGCCCCGAAGTCGCCCCGCGACACGCTCCCCGCCGCCTCGGCCAGGACGCGCACCGGCCGCGCGATCCCCCGCGCCAGCACGGCGCCCAGGAGGAGCGCCAGCGCCAGCGCCCCCGCCCCGGTGAACGCCAGGGCGCGCCGCAGCGGGCCCAGGATGGCGTGCTCGCGCCGAAGGTCGCGCGCGAAGACCACCGTCGC